>CAMVLL010000109.1 GCA_947168315.1 uncultured Bacteroidota bacterium
GACGAAGTGTTAAAAAGGTGTAACCGAAATCTCGATCGATACAAAGCCTATAATCGTCCGGAATCAAATCCATCAGTGGTTTATTAAGATCAATGAACCCCATTTTTCTTATCCTTTCTTGGCCGTCCCCGAGGCCGAAATTCCTTCTTCCCTTGATAATATTCAGGAATATCATAGTAGCGAGAGAAAAGAAGACGAATTCGATCAATTCGCTCCGTGATACACGAAGTATTGCATCCCTCTTCTTTCGCAATCTGAACGTTACCTTTTCCTTCCACCATCTTAGCGAATGTTTTCTGCTGGAGAGGAGTTAATGTCTTCGCGAATTCGGATAAGTCATCATACCATTCTTGATCAGGCCGGTAATGATTATCGGGAATCATTTGAAGATAGGTTGCATTGTCGGTACCATTATGTTGCGGATCATCAATTGGGACAACGGTCATTCCGTTTCGCTGTTTGCGATTGAGATAGAGGAATTGATGGTTGATACGACTCCGGATCGTATTGACCGCGTAAGTACTGAATGCTAAATCAGGATGCTCATCGTAAGTAGAAGCTGCTTGTATGAGGCCAAGACATCCAATTTGGAAGAAGTCTTGCTCATTATCCTGAGTGAATCGATTAGGATAATAAGTTCGCATCGTGTACCAAACAAGATTGAGATTCTCCTCGATGAGTTTGTCTCGTTCGGGCCCGGTCATTTGCTCACCATGAGCATACGATATACTTCGGGATCAATATATGGGCACCCAATGCATTCGTATTGCAGATAATCAGTCTCGTAATCTCCGCCAACCAAACCCGGGCATCCATTTGGTCCGACTGAGCCACGCTTTTGCATTTCTTCATGGCACCATTCTCGAGAATGTGTAAAGCGACGAATGAAGTCGCGGATTGATTTAATAAGCATGTCCTTCTCCTTTCACGTATTTGCAATTACTGCACCGCTTGAACATATCATCGCAGCATCCGTACTCGTGTCCCGTAAAGAACTTCACGATTCTAATGATCATTGTTCGGATTCTCCAAATAAGAGGTGTTTTCACTGCTTCTTTCTCCTTTACTTCAACTCGATGAATTCAAATTGATCATAAACGTTCGGATGGAAGATACCGACCCAGAAATCATCCTGCGCCTCACGATAATATGCAAGATCCTCGTTCCATTCCTGAATATCTTCCATCAGATCGCGCTTGCCAAGGTCATTGTCATTGTCGTAAATATCATTTTCATACTGATACACCAGCATCTCGTATCGCATCTGATTCTCCGCGACATATGCATCGACATTGGTGTTTTCGACGATGATGACAATCAACATTATAATGGCTACAATGAAACCGATAATAGCGATTACGAGAAACGGCCCCGAATAATCACCGAAACGTTTTTCCAAATAAACAGCCAGCCCAAGGCAAACGACGATTGACACGACAACTAACCAAAAGAGCATCTTTCTTTCCTCCTTTACAGATGATTGACGACATAGCGAAGCATATCATTTGCTTCGACGAGTCTCGCAATAGCGTCCTCGATGGCGTCTTTTGCGCAACCGATCGTTTTCTCACAAGAGTCGCCCTCGGTCGGGATCGGACCAAAGAGATTATCTCGAATCTGATAGCTGAGGCCTCTGTTTTCTTTCGCGAGCTCACTCAGACGAGCGAGAAGGTCATGGATGCCAGGTTCCTGGGTCGGCATGCTGCACTTAACATTTGCAGCATTTGCTGTGTTCTCCATATTTACTCTAAAAGTAGCGTTATCCATCATTTCTTTTCTCCTTTACAGATCATAAATTTCTTTCCGGAGTACTATTCTGCCCATCTACGACAGCCCTAGCAATCTCCGGTGTTTCATAGCGAGTGTAATAGACCCGCTTGGTACCATCGATTAAGATATAAACCTCGCACGGATCGTCCGTACCCACTTCAAAGACAAATGTAGTCATTTTGGCAGTTTACTCTTTATCTTCTTCATGGTTTTCTCCTTCCATAGCCGTCCGGCACTGCGATTTGTTTCGGCACTCCATAAACATATAGCGGGATCGGCATGGATTTGAGCAATCGAGTCCGCTGTCAACCATACACATACGGACAATCGGTGCAAAATTATCGCAGTTACGACACTCCACGAATGGAGTTACACAAGGAATAAAGGTTAAGACTGACATGGCAATTTCTTGGTCAAGTACTTCTCAATGGAAGCACAACGTTTGTGATAGCGACAACGGACAATTCCATCCGTCCGAATCGGTTCCGTATTGCAGTCGTGATAGAGTTTGTCGCCAGGCGTGAAGACCGGCTCAAAACCATCACAGTCATTGCAATAGTCATGAATATCCAGTTTGATCACGCCTCTAAGACCTCCTCAATTTGCGCAGCGATCTCTTCAGGAGAGTGATTGTCGGTGTGAAGGATCACATTCGGGCCAACGACCGCCGGATCATAAAACACCGTATTGTCGTTTGCAATTCGTCGATCAATCTCATTTCGAGAACGTCCCTGCTTTTCCATACGCAATAATGCGACAAGCCAAATACAATCCAACCAGACAACAACGACTTGCTTCGGTCCAAAATAATGAGAGCGGAAGAATGCAACGCCCTCCGGATCAATGATGTAAATATCATTCTCATTGACCTGCTGCGTTGTTGCCCAGTAGTGATGCTTATCGAAGTAGGTGTAGGCCACAATATCCCGCGAGCGAGAGACCTTCTCGTAGAACATGTTGTTGACGAAAATGTGGCCCTCTTCCCGTTCAAAGCGTTTCGGACGCGTTGTATAGGAAGGAAGGATATACCGTCCGTACTGGCGACTGAGAATATCCGCCACCGTAGACTTACCTGAGCCGGAACGACCGACCAAAAGAATAATTTTATCGTGTTTCATGGTTCTTTTCGATCTCCTTTGCGTAATTATCAGCAGATTCCTTACTATAATCGAAGGACTTTTTATCACAATGACTCACAAAATAGATAATATTCTTAATAGGTTCCTTGCATTGTGGACAACAAGGTGGATCAAACTCTGGACCAAAGGGCGATTCTTTTGCTGCCGTTCCATGAAGCTCCTCAAATGTATATCCACAGTTCCCACAATGTGGACGGAAGATTATAGTCATGTCCTATTCCTCCTTTTCCATTGTGATAAAAGTCCCATATTCATCGAAATCCGGATCTCCAAGGACTTTTCCTTCAAGAAGTGCCAAAACTTCGTCCTTTGTTAGAATGAACTCATTATCACCAAAGGCAGACATACACTTTTTCTTGTCCGTGTCATTTTTGATTATCAGCATCTGAACTCTCCTTTCATTTTTCGAGCTCCTTTACATAATTATCAGTAAATGACTTAGAATAGTTGAAGATGAGCCCACCATTGGACTCTGAGAAATATACAATCGCCTCAATTGGCTCATGACATTTCGGGCAATGCGACGGTTCGAATATGGTTTCGCGAGAAGATGCCGATTTCTTGAGCTTATTCCCGCTTAGCTTACTGGCGACGGTTATGCCCTGCAGTTCTTGAAATTCGTAACCGCAGTTATTGCAACATGGACGAAATACAACTTTCATACCCGATCGCACCATCCAAACATTTTTTCAAAAACCTCCTTTAAAATATCCAACCGCAATCCAACCAGAAAAGGAATAGACCTTGTTTGGTCTACTCCTTTCGGTTGTAACTGGGTTACTTGAACTTCAGAATTTTGTTGAACACGTTCTTAACCGTAGTCGTCTTGAAGACGCCATCCATTTCGAACTTCATGCCCTTTACGAATGCCCAGATGCTCGTTCCAGTTCCGAGCAACAAACCGCCGATCTCAATACCAGACTTGACTCGATCCTGCTTCTTCTGATATGAGAACTTCTCCTGCTCGAATTCGAATCGGCGTTCATTCCGAACAACCTCTTCGTCCTCAGCAAGAGCCTTTCTCCTATCGGAGTCCGCTTCCTGAGCAAGCTTGTACAGAGTATCAAGCTCTCTTGTTGCCTTTCCCATCTCTTCGCTTCCGGGATCAAAGGTCTTCATCTTCTTCAGATGTGCCTCGATCTGATCCTCCAGCAAATTACGTTTATCCTCCATAATTTCTCTCCTTTCAAATATTAGAGTTACCTCCATTAAGGAGTTTGTTTATTTTGCGTGTCCTCTTTGGAAGGGTTGATTTGATTGATGCAGAAGAGAGCGAATTTGGATTTGCAAATATCTTTCGGCTGCTTGTCTAGTCCGAGTGACATATAGACTTGCCCGTCCTCAGGGTCGATCGTCACATTCAGGAATCCGGAATAGAATTTCTGAAATAGACCATTCGCAACCACCTTAGAGCAGACGATAAATCCGATTGCCATGCCCAGAATGGCGACGATAATATTTACGATAACCTGGCTCATCCAACCCAACCTCCTGCCCAAATGATCGTGAGAGCAAATGCAATGATGCAGCCACATGTTGTGATCGTCAGAAGAATAATCGGTTTATCCTCGATGGTTGACTGAGAAATCCATATGAGACTCAATACCGCTGCCAACGCAGACAATGCGAGTAGAATCTGAATGAAGTTATAGAGCATTTTTTGTTCTCCTTTCAAAGAACTGACCTTCGTTAAAGGTCTTCTTTTTCGCTAGAGCTTGCGAAATTGCTAAATCAATTCCAGCTCTGGATTTAAGGTGATAGTAATAGAGGTCCCGGAAAGGTGTGTTGAGTCGGTCAATCCGACCTCTCGCCTGTTCGAGCACTTTATAAGAGTAGGTCTGAGAGTAGAATACAATTGTGTCTGTCTTGATACAATTCCAACCTTCGCATCCAGCAGTATATTGTACCAAGTAGACCCAGGAGCTACTTTCTGGTATTGGCTGGTGCTTATGCCCGTTCCATTCAGCGGTATCACAAGACTCCACATTTTCAAACAACCCTTTCAGAATATCAAGCTCGTAATCGAAGTTGTAGAAGATAATCATTCGCGGATGATCCTCAAAGAGCTCCAATACCGCAATTTGACGGGATACATCAGAGTTTACAAGCTTCCGCACTGCAAAACAAACTTCCGAAGCAGACTTCATCGGCTCATTTTTCTCATAATTCCAACGGTTTTTCCAAATATCATGGTACGCGACCGCATCATAGGAGACGTGAATATCCTCGTTATGACGTACGGTTTCGCGTTCAAAATCCATTGGAATAAGCAAATGGTTCCGAAGTCGAATGAGTCGACCCTCATTGATGTAGCGATCAATCTGCGGAAAGTCAACGTGGTGATTATAGACAACATGATTATTCCGAAATTCCGTAATGTTTCGGAAATATCCATTGGCGATAAACACCTGAGCGTAGTCGGTCCATTGATCGCCAGCGGTTGCTGTGAGCAATATCCACTCATTCCGTTTAACGATCTTTTGAAACGACTTCGTCCAAGCTCCCGTTCCGACTAACCGTTGTTCATCGAATATAAAAAAGGAGTCACTTACGGTTTCATACTTATGTATGTTGTTCCACGAATCAATGACGATCTTATTCTTATATCGATTCACTTTCGGATCGGTTGACATTAAGAAATATGGCAACTCTGCTTCCCATTCGCCTGTATCTCGCTTTTTGGCAGTCGTGATAATGTAAAGATCTTTCGGATTTTTCATCCCGGGATCTTTTTCCTTCTCCAATTGCCCACCATTACGAATATAATAGTAGGCAATGGACGTTCGGGATTTACCGCTACCGACACCGCCATTGAGGATGCATCCGTTGAACATCTTTCCGATTGCCTCGAGCTGATAATCGGTTAGGTTTCCTCGAATCATTTTTCGACGACCATCACTCGAAGATTTTCGGGGAGTTCGTAGCTGATATAACCGGCATTATCACAACACACGAGATACTTACCGCCTAGATATGAAGCAACTCCAAGTTCCGAAAGGATAAGTCGAGGGTCCTTTTCTTTCATTCGACAGGAAATGCATGTGGATCGACTCGGTGTATCCTGGGTTTCCTGATACGGACACCTCTCGCAGAATCCATCCTCATTGATCTTAATTGCTCGGATGATCATAGCCGACCCTCCAATTCAGGAATTCGCTTCATCAGGGTGGTGTTGAAACCACCTTTCTTCAGAATCCGACGTCCGTAATCGCGTTCGAATAATTCTGCAATGCGATCGAACTTCTGGCACTGCTGCTTGCAAATTCCAATGACCGCCGAATCAGCATGTGATTTAGAGTCCTCGATCTTAGCGATGGTTTCATTATAAAGCTCCGCCACCAATGCCTGGACCAGTTCTGTCTTCTTATTGGCAAAATCATTGATGATCGGCCGCTTGTATTTCTCATAGTATTCTTTTGCTTTCATACTGCTCGCTCCTTAAAGAATGTGCAGGCATAGCATTCCGGGATTCGACTTCCTTCGACAATGAGTCCCGTTTTCTCGCACTTATAGGTTGTAATGCCGGCTTTGTAGTTTTTGAGCTCATCGGCATACTCACAGTTACGGCAACGGTGCGGATAAGACAGATAATCGCTTTGCATTACTTTGCCTCCTCATAATTGACCGGTTTGTGACTGTCCGTGTTCCAGGGCTGGTTCAGACAATCATTACAAGGATCTTTCGATTCCTTTCTCGGAGCATACTTACAACTACAGCAAAAGTAATTGAAGTAAACCTCCTTCTTGTTCTCAGCCATATGCGCTTCCTCCTTTTTAAAAATATAGATGGTGCTCCCTCGGGGATTCGAACCCGGGACCGTTCGGTTATGAGCCGACTGCTCTAACCAGCTGAGCTAAGGGAGCATAAAAAGGAGAGACCCAGAATATCCAGATCTCTCCTCTATGAGATTACATATACAACAATACGTAAACCCACATTCCAGCCAGGAGTGTGCAAATAATCCCCGTGATTAGGAATTCTGCCACTCTGTCTAAAAACCTAGTTAACCATTTCATATATTCACCTCCATTATAGGAGTTGTAAAAATCGCGAAGAACGAAGAGACCAAACTGGTCTCAACGTCCTGTTGCTGCGATAATGTTATCCATGTTGAACCAACAGACGAGTGCTAGCGCGAGTACGCCTAATATGACGTAATCAAGCCACTCATTCTTGAATCGGATCCACCATTTCAACATAACATCAACTCCTTCCATAACAGAGGCTGTTTATTTCGCGGGATTAGCCCTCGACAACACTCTGAATACGGAACTTCCAAAGGCGGCGAGGGGCCGTACCGATAGCCTGATGGATCTTACGAGCCGTGGCGCCGATCTTCTCGATCTGGAGCTCATTCCAGCTCTTACGGACATAGGCGCTTTCTTTGACACCCTTGTGACGAGCCTCCAGGCGGAGCGCGTTACGAACAAACTTACGATCAGACATTCTTCTTTTCCTCCTTGTTCTTCTTAGGGAATACGTAATTCGGGTTGGCGCTGCAGTGGACATTTCCGCAGGGCTTCAGCCGCCCACAGAGCTTCTCACAGGTATTTTCCATTTACTTTTCCTCCTTATTCTTCTTGGCATGCTTGTGCTTCTTCTTGGTGCCGCTCATCGTATCGACGATCTTACGAACACCAGCCTGGGCTTCCTTATAGCCGACATTGTTGAGTTCCATATAACGGCGAACTGCCGTAGAGAAGGATGCCCTGCGAATCAGGGTTACGCAGTCCGGCTCCGTATCGAGCTTGCGCAAATATCCGCACTCAATGTCCTGATCGACTTGATCACCGTAGACTTCCTTGGCGAACTTCAGGGCATTGTCATCGAAAATGCGATTGGTATACTTGTTTTCATAGTAAACCATAACGCACCTCCTCACATATCCGGTCCTTCGAGGGCCGCCCATTTGTCCGCAAATGCGTCCTGCACGATCTCGATATACATCGTCTTGAGATAGGCCTTAACTCGACCCGGCTCCCAGTTGTAGGGATTGATCACCAGATCCACGGTCTTGATCTCGGCATAATCGAGCGAATCGACGCTACCTTCATCCAGACGAGTCTTACGACGACCAGCGATCATCCAGATGTTCGGAGGTGCGTTCTTGAAGCTGACGTTCACCTGAATATAATGCATCGGTGCATCACCCTCATTACGAGGAGGCATCAGGCGAACATTCCAGCCCTCTTCCAGAAGAACCTGGTAAAGAGGAGTGTTCTCAACCATTGCGTCTTCCGGAATTTCCACGCAGAAGTTTCGGTTGCCGGCCGGATTGTACTTCTTCTCTACGCCAGAGAAATTGCGATAGAAGATATGTGCATTGGGGATCTCGAGAATTCTTTCGACACGGTTAGCCAT
>CAMVLL010000110.1 GCA_947168315.1 uncultured Bacteroidota bacterium
GCTGTTCAAAACAGCGGATTCGGAGAAAGAATGTCTGCGCATAAATGCTGACAGCCTTTATGCTTTTCTTCAGGCAGAGCCTAATGAAGGAGAACGGACAATGGATTTTCTGAAACGCATAGCTCGGATGGACAGCGTTAATTCGTCGGCAAAGGATTATTATTTGTGTGGATTACTATTGGATAAGAGAGTTTCGGAATTTGTTGGAGAGGTTAAGGATTTGCTTCCAGAGCAAGAACTACCTCGTTACTATAAGGAAGCCTTACTTTGGCAAGAAAATCAAGTGAGCGGCTTCCAAAGCAGCGTAAACGACTCCATAATGCGGAAGCACTTCGATAGTTTCTTGCAAAAGAAGGAAGAATCCTATATTTCGAAGGTGGTCGAGAGAAACAAAATGCGTGAGTTGTTCGGTGATACTTACTGGTGGTATGTGACTTATCGATAATAATTGAAAATTTCTTCGTTCAATTCCGTGCTTTTTACTAATTTTGCACGCAATTTCAAAAGAATCAATAATTACAAGATAAAATGGCAGTTGAATTAAAAGGACTTACCAAGCGTAGTGAGAACTATTCGCAGTGGTATAATGAATTGGTCGTAAAGGCCGACTTGGCTGAACAGTCGGCAGTACGCGGATGTATGGTCATCAAGCCTTACGGATATGCAATCTGGGAAAAGATGCAGCATGAATTGGATAGAATGTTTAAGGAAACAGGGCATGTGAATGCTTATTTCCCGTTGTTGATTCCAAAATCTTATTTCACACGTGAGGCAGAGCATGTGGAAGGCTTTGCAAAGGAATGTGCAGTTGTTACACATTACCGTTTGAAGAATGCGGAAGATGGTTCTGGTGTTATCGTTGACCCAGAGGCCCGTCTCGAAGAAGAATATATTATTCGTCCTACATCCGAAACCATCATTTGGAGTACTTATAAGAATTGGATCAAGTCATATCGTGATCTGCCAATCCTCTGTAATCAGTGGGCAAATGTGATGCGTTGGGAGATGCGTACTCGTTTGTTCCTCCGCACGGCTGAGTTCCTATGGCAAGAAGGTCATACTGCTCATGCTACCAGTGAGGAAGCTGAAGAGGAAGCAAAGACCATGCTGGGCGTTTACGGTGATTTCGCAGAGAATTATATGGCTGTGCCAGTAGTTCGTGGTGTGAAATCGGCTAATGAACGATTTGCCGGTGCATTGAATACCTATACCATTGAGGGATTGATGCAGGATGGAAAGGCTTTGCAGTGTGGTACTTCTCACTTCTTGGGTCAGAACTTTGCTAAGGCTTTCGATGTTCAGTTCCTTGACAAGAATAATAAGTTGGATTATGTTTGGGCAACCTCATGGGGCGTTTCTACTCGTCTGATGGGTGCTTTGATTATGACACACTCTGATGATAACGGTTTGGTTTTGCCACCGAAGTTGGCTCCTATACAAGTCGTTATCGTTCCTATCTATAAGAATGAAGAGATGTTGAAACAGATTGATGCTCGCGTTGATTCTATCGTAAAGAATTTGCGTGCAATGGGTATCTCAGTGAAATATGATAATGCTGACAACCGTCGTCCGGGCTTCAAGTTCGCTGACTATGAGCTGAAAGGTGTCCCGGTTCGTTTGGTCTTGGGTGGTAGAGACCTTGAGAATGGAACAATTGAGGTGATGCGCCGTGATACACTTGAGAAAGAAACATTGGCTCTTGATGGTATAGAGCAGAAGGTAAAGGATATGTTGGATGATATCCAGGCAAATATCTATCGGAAAGCGTTGGCATTAAGGGAATCAGAGACCTTTAAGGTTGACACTTGGGAACAGTTCAAGGAACAGATTGAGAAGGGTGGATTCATCCTTGCTCACTGGGATGGAACGACAGAGACAGAAGAACGAATTAAAGAGGAAACAAAGGCAACGATTCGTTGTATCCCTCTCGAAGCAGATGAGGAAAGCTTACAACCTGGAAAATGTGTTTATTCCGGTAAGCCGTCAACTCGTCGTGTCCTATTTGCAAGAGCATATTAAAAATAATTATGTACAGTAATGCGGCTGCACTCTTTTGGTGCAGCCGCATTTTTTTGAAATAGACAACTATGCTTATTCTTGTACTACAGTTATTCCAGGATTATTATTATAGGATATAAGGTGTTGAGCAAAAACTGTTTCAGAATCTCCCTATGCCCTCAAATTAAAAAACATCCTTCACCTTCACCGTTTTTGTAATTTGTTTATATTCAATCAATTGAAAAAATGAAAAAACAAAAAAGGTGAACCCTTAGGGTTCACCAGGCCCAAAAACCGCAAAATAGGGTACATACTATTCTCATTTGCCCCAAATGCAGTATCGGAAATTGAAAAAAAACAAAGAAAATAAAAATAATATTGAAAAATTTATTAACTTGCAATTCAAATAAAAAATACGACATATCTTTTAAAGCTATAATATCATGAGAATCTTCAAGAATCTGTTACCTTTGTGCCTCCTCGCAGCATTGACAGCCTGCTCGGAAGATGCACTAGTGCCTCAGTCAGAGTTTGTTCCCACCGCAGAAGGCGGTTCTGTTGATTTGGTTAGCATGGTCGTTCCAGATATCGTGATGGATGATGCGACAACCCGTTCTCGACTTATTGATGATGGATCGGAATTGAAGTTTGTCTGGCAGGAGAACGACGATATTGGCGTAGTACCTATGAGCGGACGTCCGCTCTCATTCGTTATACATGCTGAGAATGCGGGTAAGAACACGGCTTTGTTCGATGGTGGTGGATGGGCCTTAAAAACGAATGAAAAGTATGCAGCGTTCTTTCCGTTGGACGCTAAGAATCAGAAGACTGACATAACGCATATCACCTATAGTTATATCGGTCAGACTCAAAGTAACTATTCCAAGTACGACTTTCTTGTTACAGGTTCCGTTCAGCCGAAAGACGGGGCGGTGAACTTCACAATGAAGCGTTTGTCTGCTATTCTAAAGATTCGAATCACCATGCCAGCTGAGAGCTACGGCCGTTATGGTACGTTGGTTGCTTCGAATGCTGTTTTCGGTGTGGAAGGCACGTTAGACCTTTCTGGCAACGAGCCGGTCATGAATGCCAACTATTCGAAGATGATTCAAACGCAGATTGCAGCCGACAAATCCTCTTCGAGTGAATGGACGTATGAAGTCATAATGATGATTCCTGCGACCGATCTTAGTGGCGAATCGCTGATGTTCCGTATCATTTCCGATCAAGGTCAGTCTTGGGAAGCACCGTTAACGGGTGCCAACTTCGAAGCCGGTAAGGCTTATGTACTCGAGGGAGTTGCGGATGAAGCTAAGGTTAGGAACAAGAACCTGATACACGCATCAGTAGGCCAAACATCCCTTGTATTCGTAACGGATTATGAAGGAAATCTATGTGTGAACCGTAGTCGGGCAGTCATAGATAAAGTAACCGAGATAGATGTTCAGGGTTTGGAGGATCCGACTGTTTGTGATGAAATTGGCTATTTCAGAAATCTGAAGACTTTAGATTGCTCTAATAACTATGACACTCCTGTAGAAAAGATGATAACTTCATTGGATGTTTCGCAAAATACGGCATTGACTTCTTTGGTATGCTATTATAATCAGTTGACTTCTTTAGATGTTTCAAAGAATACAGCGTTAACAACATTGGATTGCGGTTCCAACCTGATAAATTCGTTGGATGTAACTCAGAATACGGTATTGACAAGATTGGAATGCTACGGTAACAATTTGAAATCATTGGATATCTCGAACAATCAAGCTTTGACCTATTTGAATTGTGGGGCTAACCCGTTAAAAACATTGGACGTCTCGAATAATCTGTTATTGGAAAAGTTGTATGTCTATCAAACGGCATTGTCTTCGATAGATGTATCAAGCAACTTAGCTTTGAAAGAATTGAATATTAGTTCCAACCGACGAATAACTTCTTTGGATGTGTCAAATAATACTGCTTTGTCAAGGTTGTCTTGTTACGTTAATAAATTGTCTTCTTTGGATGTTTCAAACAATACGGCGCTGACCGTTTTGGATTGTAACGATAACCAGTTGACCTCTTTGGATGTTTCAAACAATACGGCTTTGGTAAGATTGGAGTGTAATAATAATCAACTGACTTCCTTGAACGTTTCGAACAATGTAGCATTGAATACGTTGAATTGTAGTAATAATCAGTTGACAACGATTACTGGTTTAAATGATTGTACGAATTTGGTCTATCTGAAATGTAATGAAAATCCGTTTACCTCTTTTTCTATTGCAATTACTTCTTCCTCCTATACAAAATTGAAAGAAGTAGAGATTCTCAATTGTAAGAGTTTGACAAATTTGGCAGTTTATTGTACGGCAACACCATCTGTTTCTTCTCTGACAAAGCTCTGGATGGGTGGATGCACGGCATTGACAACCCTTAATTGTTATGGAAATAAGCTTACTTCTTTAGCTGTGTCCACATGTACGGCTCTGACTAGATTAAGATGTTTTAAAAACCAGTTGTCAGAATTGGATATTTCCAAGAATACAGCATTAACAATGGCAAATGTTCAGTGTGGTGGACAAACAACTTCATCAGGATCAGATCGAACAATAACACTCACTGTGAATGCAACTCAGTATGCGGATAAGGATAATCTAAGTTCAAGCAATAATTCCAACGTAACGGTTGTACAAGAATAATAAGAAAAGAAATAAAATAGGAAATGGCTGCACACAATGATGCAGCCATTTCTTGTTGTGTAATTAAGATGTTTACGAAAGTTGGTTAATGGCTTTCAGTCCTTCAAACAAATATCATAAAAGAACATGTCTAAAAACAATATTTATCCCTAAAGATTCGCTTGATTTGTGTTTTATTTCTACTTTTGCATATATATAGAAAGAAAAAACGGAATTATAAAAATAATGAAGATAAAATATATACGTAGGGCACTAATATTGTATGTGGGTTATTTTATAACATTTGGTTGCTTTGATGCTATTTTCCGAGAAATAAAACCATTTGAAGTATATGCAATCGACAGCCTTTTAGTCACTGCATTTGTATTGGTGTGTATTTATTTCGATGACAAGGGCTGGAATTCTTGGAAAAGAATAGGTAGTCTATTTCGGAAGAAAAAACAATGAACAAAAATAAATTCTAATTTAATGAAATGATATGATGGTAGATAAGAATTCATGTATTGAGAACAGGCGAAGTCAGGGTTTCGCCTTACCTACCTTTTGGTGGCGATGATTGTAGCATCACCGAATGAAATCCCCATGTTATTGAGTTGTAAATTCCAATTTGTGACAATGAACAAATGATAATGTCTGTTTTAGACTTAGAAGTCTTAATTTGGTATTAAATATAAATATAGAAGACTATTGGAGGTCATTGAAACAGATTGATAGTAAACTATGAAATGGACTGTACTTGTAGATGATCGGACGAACAACCCTGTTTTGGAAACAGAGCATGGCCTTTCTATCCTTCTCGAAACGAAAAAGCATAACATTTTGCTCGATACAGGAGCCAGCGACATGTTTATCCGTAACGCAGAACGACTAGGAAAAGATCTCAGTACGGTTGACTATGTGTTTATCTCGCACGGACATAGCGATCATGCAGGAGGACTAAAGTATTTCATGGAAATCAACAAGAAAGCAAAAGTCATTGTCTCACCCGATGCAATCAATGGCAAATTTTATTCTAAACGCCACTATCTGCATAGTATTTCCACCGAATGGCCGGAGGTTCCACAAGAGCGATTGTTGACAATCGATCATAGTGGAAACATTGGCGATGACATGTATATCATAGCGTACATTCCTCAGATTCATCCGATGCCTGAAGGTAATCAGCATCTTTTCACCCAAGATACACAGGGGCGGTACATTCAAGATGATTTCCGACATGAGCTGGCTTTGTACACAGATGGTCTGTTGTTCACGGGATGTGCTCATAGCGGATTAGAAAACATCCTTGCAGCGTGTCCTTTACCTATTAATACGGTTGTCGGAGGATTTCATCTGCTCGATAATCATGAGAACGAAGACAAACTCTCAGAACTTTCCAATAGACTGACGAAAAATTATCCTCAGACACAGTTTTACACTAGCCATTGCACGGGTGACTCTGTATTTGTCATCCTTCAAGGTGTAATGGGTAATAAGATACATCCTTTTTCATGCGGAACAACAATTTATAATATGACAGACACCATAAGCTTAGTTTCAATTACTCCTGATGATAAAGAACAGTTTATCCTCGACAACCAACGGGCATTCAAATATGGAGCGCAAGAAGAGTTCGGTATGCGCGACGATCGCGTGGAAGAAGGCGAAGAGGTCATTTCAAGGAAGACTATCGAGCGTTGTATGAACGGAGAACATGCAGAGACCTATCGGATTGTCTGCGGCGGAAATGTGGTTGGCGGTATGATTCTTCAGATTGACCGGCAAAATGCGAAGGGCGAACTGGAAATTCTTTTTGTCAATCCTGAGGCACATAGCAAGGGTATTGGTCAGGCGGCATGGAAGGCCGTCGAAGCAATGCACCCCGAAATCCGTGTCTGGAAAACCATGACTCCCTATTTTGAAAAGCGCAATATTCATTTCTATGTTAACCGTCTGGGCTTCCACATCGTAGAATTCTGGAATAAATACCAGCATGGCCCTGTTGTCCCCGAAGATAATGAAGAAAACTGGAGCGAAGATGATGAAATGTTTGTTTTCAGAAAGTTCATCGATTCCTCTAGATGATTTAAAAAGAATATATCTCATATAATTCTTGCAAGGATTGTCCAGTATATTCCAATTTATCTTAATAAAACTATATGTACAGATTACAATATAAAGTAACTACAAGCACTTGCGACAGCGAGGGTAAACTGAAACTTTATTCCGCCCTCCAGATGATGCAGGACTGCTCTGAAATGTGGATTGACTCAGAGCCAGGCGTAAAGCAGTATTTCACAGAGCAAAACATGGCTCAGCTCTTGGCAACACGCCAGGTTGAAATCGTCCGTGTGCCCGACTACAAAGAGGAGTTGACGGTGACAACTTCCGTCTATGACATGAAGCCCATGTTCGGATTCAGAAATACATTCATTTACGATGCACAAGGTAATCCCTGTTATAAGACATGGAGCATGGGAGCATTCGTAGACAAGGTGGCTGGCAAACTGAAGCGTGTAGACGATGCCACGATAGCCTCCATGACACTGGAGCCACAGTTGGAGATGAACTACAAAGACCGCCGCATCATTCTGCATAAGACAGAAGGTGAGGTGCTGGAGCCAATCAAGGTGCTTCGTGCTGACATCGACTACAACAAGCATCTGAATAATGCTAACTATGTCCGCGTGGCGATGGAACTGTTGCCGGAGGATTTTGTGGTGAAGAACTTACGGGTAGAATATCGAGTAGCAGCCAAGCTTGGTGATTGTCTGATTCCTACGCTGTACAAAACGGCTGACGGCATCATTGTTTCCCTGTCTATAGGGAGTGAGGTGAGTGCCATCATTGAATTTACATAAATGATGTCTAAGGAACGCAACAAGGCGGATGGCTATCGTGAGAAGGCTTACGAGGGCGATACCATAACGATGAACAACCTCGGTGTCTGCTACGAGCTGGCATAATAGAATGATGATAATCGCTGACTATTTTAGTTGATACATTCAAAAAATTAAGCTTGTCACTAATGTGGAAAGCCTTTGTCACATTGGTGGTTAACTCTTTTCACCTTTGTGGAAAGCTTTTGTCACCTAGGTGACAAGCTTAAAAATGACGCGATTCCAGTTATACTTCCTTGTCTATTTCCTAAATGCTTTCTCGGCAAATTGAAGAATCCAAACCCAATCAACGGCTGAAATACCATGATTGTTGTTTCGTCTTACATAGCCTATATCATTTCCGATAGCTTTCGTATCAAAATCGTCAGGCCAATCCACCTTTGGCAAGCCTTCCTTGCCTAAAAACTCCCAAACAGGACTGGCTGCTTGAAGAGCAAGGAATTCTCCCTTTGTGTCGAACCACTGTTCGTCAAAGCCTTGAATCAAAAGCTTGCGTGGTGCCACACAAGCAAGGAACATG
>CAMVLL010000111.1 GCA_947168315.1 uncultured Bacteroidota bacterium
CCTCGAAATGCTCACGGTTGATATAGGTCTCACCGAACTCGAGCTCACGGCAGATACGGGTAGCCGTATCGATATCTTTCGTGAAGACTGATGAAGCCAAACCATATTCTACGTCATTTGCCCATTCGATAACCTGGTCGATGTTGTCGAATTCAATCAAAGGCAATACAGGGCCGAAGGTCTCTTCGTGAACAATGTCGAAATCTTGTTTGACATTATCCAAAACCGTAGCCTCATAGAAGTATCCCTTGTCGCCAATGCGATGACCGCCACAGAGAATCTTTGCACCTTGTTCGACAGCATGGTCCACTTTTGCCATGACACTTTCCAAAGCACGTTTCTCAACCAATGGTCCCATGTCCACATCTTTAACGACAGCAGGGTCACCAACCTTCACAGCTTGGAACTTCTTGACAATCAGTTTGGTGAATTCTTCCTTGATATCTTTGTGTACGTACACACGTTCTGCATTGTTACAAATCTGTCCGCTGTTGCCGATACGTGACTCAAGGATGGCTTGAGCAGCTAACTCAAGGTCTGCATCCGGGAATACGATGGCAGGAGCCTTACCACCCAGCTCCAATGATACTTTTGTGATATTTGGAGCGGCAGCTTCCATAATCTGAGTTCCTGCGCTGACACTACCGGTAAGACTGACGATTCCTACTTTCGGACTGCTTGCCATTGCGTTACCAACAACAGAGCCTTTACCTGTAACTACGTTGAATACACCTGCCGGGAGACCAACCTCGTCGACGATTTTACAGAATTCGCAGCAGTTCTCCGGGGTAAGCTGTGATGGTTTGATCACAATAGAACAACCAGCCATTAAAGCAGCACCGGCTTTACGTGCAATCAGGAAGAATGGGAAGTTCCATGGAAGAATACCTGCAGCAACACCAATCGGTTTCTTGAACAACATCATTGTTTCATTGGGTGCGTCACTTTGGATGATCTCTCCTTCAACACGACGTGCGAATTCTGCCATGTAATCGAAGTAAGTAGCGGTTACGCTAACCTCGATACCAGCTAGAGCTTGCGTCTTTCCTTGTTCTCTCACCAAGATTTCTTGGAACTTGTCATGGTTGGCACGAATGCCATCAGCCAACTTGTGCAGATAAACGGCACGCTCGCATGCAGGAATCTTTGCCCATTCCTTCTGTGCCTTTACTGCTGCATCAATAGCTTCTTTTACATCTTCTACAGTTCCTTCAGGTTGACGACTTGTTACTTCCTCAGTTGAAGGATTCAACACGTCAATCCACTTGCCTGAACGGCTCTCAACGAATTTACCGTTGATGTACATCTTTAAGTCTTTCATGGTTTTTTCTTTTAGATTTGTTGAGTTCAATGATATTACCCATAAATGTAAGTGATTTTAGTCGGATAATGAAATAATTCAACTTAAATTTCCTAAAAAATAAAAACTGTATAGTTAGAGCGTTAAGTAAATACCGATAGTTAGGTATTGTCGTCATTCGTTATTTTTTTGTACTTTTGCCGTTGAAAGAACATAATACATTCTTGAAACTATGAAAAAAAGAAATATCCAGTCATTGACATTCACGGCTTTGCTGTTCTGCGCAGTCGTTTTCTCCTCTTTCTCATATGCTATCGAACAAAAACCGCAGGCTGATAAGAACGTGATGTTTCGTGGTGCAAAGGACACGGTGATCGTTTTGACAGAGAAAATAGCCGATGATGTCGTGGGTTACGAAGATGTGACTCCTTTAAAAATCTTTATCCTAAAAGATAGAATCGTAAAGATCGAGGCTTTGCCAAATCTAGAGACTCCCCAATATTTCCGTCTGGTTAAGATGGAACATTTCCCCAAGTTTATTGGAATGAATATCCGAAAGACTTCTCCATCAAGTATCGATACCGTGAGTGGCGCTTCTTGGACAGCCGATGCTGTGACCGAGAATATCAATCGTGGCGTGGAATATTATCTCACACACACCCTGAAATAATCAGAGGAAGAAGAGTGATACACCGAATACACTGATGAAGGCACCGACAATCTCCATCCAGGTAATCTTTTGTTTGAAGAACAGGTAGGACGGCAACAGGATGATGATAGGCGTAAGCGCCATCAAAGTGGAGGCGATTCCTGCCTCGGTGTATTTTACGGCCATCAAAGAGAGTGAGACACCGATGAACGGACCCGATATCGTGGTAAATACGGCAGCAAGCATTCCTTTCTTGTTTTTGAATGCGATGGGAAGCGTGTAGAACTCTTTCTGGAAATACATTACGATAAGGAAACAGATAGCACCAGTCAATGCTCTGACCCAGGTGGAGGCGAAGGGGACGAGCGAATGAATCGTTTCCATGCCTTCGGGGATGGATAATTCGTAATAGTTCATTCCCATCTTGCTGAGAACCAAACCGACACCTTGCCCAATACCGGCACCAATGCCGAGCAAAACACCTTTAACGGGTAGTTTCAGCTCCAGCTTATGTCCCTTTTCTTTTCCTCTGTTCAGAATAGATATGCTGATACCGCTCATGGTAACGAACATGCCGAGCCATGCCTGAGCACTGAGTCGCTCGCCCAGCAGAATCCAACCGGAAATAGCGGCAGCCAAGGGCGCAAGTGTCATGAATAGCTGTCCGAAACGCGAACCAATAAGTAGATACGAGTTGAATAGACAATAGTCGCCCAGCACATATCCTACAAACCCTGAGAGAGATAACCAAAGCCATGCTTTACCGTCGGCATAAAGAGGGAAGGGGGAGCCCGTTATCACGTACATGGTGATCCCCAAAAAGATAAGGGATAGGACAAGTCGGATAACGTTCAGTTGTAATGTACCGATTCGTTTGCTGGCAATCTCCGCACAGACAGCAGAAATCGTCCACGAGAAAGCAACGATTAGAGAAATAATCTCTCCTAGGTAGTGCATACTGGTAAGAGGCTATTTATTTCTTAAACCGTTTCTTGACATATTCTTTTAGGATGTGGCAGCCTGGCTCTACCATCGCACCATGGTCGAATCCATCCAGCTCATAGATGTAGGCCTCTTTATGACCAACCTCTTGGAAAAGTCTCCAGAAATAAGCCGTCTCTTCGTAACGACCGTATAACTCCTGATTTCTATCGCCCGAGATAATCACGATAGGAGGACAGTCGGGACGGACAAAGAAGAGGGGGGCGTACTCATCGATGATAGGTTGTGTGGGCTTTAATCCCATCTTTTCACGAACATTGTAGTGGGTAACAACTTGTCCGCTGAAAGGAATGAGGGCCGCGATGCGGTCTGCATCGATATCATATTTCTTTAACCAAGCTTTGTTCAGCCCAATCATGTCGGTTAGATAACCACCGGCAGAGTGACCGGATACGATGATCTTATCCGTACTACCTCCATACTCAGCAATGTGATTGAAAGTCCAAGCTACGGCCGCAGCGGCATCGTCAATGGTTCCGCTGATATCAGCTTTTGTCAGCAGACGGTAGTTCACGGTGACTACAGCAATACCACTATTCTTGAGCCCTTCCGGTATATCTTTCTGTCCGCCAATCAATCCGCCGCCATGAAACCATACAACGGTCACAAAATCCTTGACATTCTCTGGGTAATAAACATCAAGTTTACAGCGACTTAAAGCATATTCATTGCCTGTCGTACGATAAGGAATGTCTTTAACCAGTTTATAGTTCTGAGCTTGCAGCGCGATGCT
Source organism: uncultured Bacteroidota bacterium (assembly GCA_947168315.1). GTDB lineage: Bacteria > Bacteroidota > Bacteroidia > Bacteroidales > Bacteroidaceae > Phocaeicola. The sequence continues at coordinate 3,685 of CAMVLL010000111.1, forward strand.
TACCAAAAGGAAAAGCAGGAGGGAGGATATTTGTTTTCTCATCGTCAAATAATCTTTATATTTTGTCGACAAATGTAACAAATAAGATATTATCTTCAGCAAATAGGTAAGGATATTTTTGCTTTATTCACTGAAAAGACATAATTTAGGCGTTAATTTAAAACAAAACATATAATCATGAAAAAAATATTATTGCTTTTAGCTTGCTTGCTGGGTACATCAGCAACAGTCTTTGCCCAAACAAAGGTGGTAGCTCACCGTGGTTATTGGGATACTGCAGGCTCGTATGAGAACAGTATCGCTTCGTTGAACAAAGCCGGAGAAGTGGGAGTGTTTGGTTCTGAGTTCGATGTTCATATTACGGCCGACAATATCTTGGTCGTTAATCACGACCCTACCATTCATAAAGTACCTATCCAAACTTCTACCTATGCAGAACTGAAAGATCTGACATTGGGTAACGGTGAAAAACTTCCGACGTTGGAGCAATATCTGGAGGCTGGCACGAAAATACCGAATATGCGGATGGTGCTGGAGATTAAATCTAACAAACGTACGGTGATGGAGGACCGTTCCGTATTGGGAATTTTGAATATGGTTCGAAAATATGGGTTGGAAGACCGTACGGACTACATCGCTTTTAGCATGAACGTATGCAAAGAGTTAGTAAAACTTGCTCCGGCAGCCGATGTCTATTATCTGAATGGTGACGTTAGTCCAGCCGATTTGAAAGAATTGGGTATGGCGGGATTGGATTATCATTTCAACAAACTCAAAGAACACCCTGAATGGATCAAGGAAGCCCACGATTTAGGCTTGAAAGTCAATGTCTGGACCGTCGATGATGTAGAGATGATGAAGGAATTTATCGCACAAGGGGTTGATTTCATCACAACCAACAAACCTGTTGAGTGCTTGGAATTAGTGAAATAACGAGAAAAATTTGTCTACTTATTGAGTGCAATATAAAAACTCGACATTCCATATTAGAATGCCGAGTTTTTTATTTCAGAATCTCAATTTTTTTGGCTGAAAACTCGATTTTTGAGCGCCAAAACTCGAATTTGATGTCGAAAAACTCGAAGAATGAATACCCCCCCTCTGGAAGAATACTTATTCTTTTGTTTGGTTTGTCATTCTTTTGCTGCCAAATCTTCCAAGATCATCCAACATTGGAACAATCCTCTTGGGACATGGAAACAGCCTTTCCACTTTCCGCCCTTCAGCGGAAGCAGAACTTCGCCACGACGGTTGAGGTAACCGAACCACTCAGGGTATTCCTGGTCCTTGAAATGTGTCCAGACATAGTCGTGTAAACGGTAGAACCAGTCGAGACAACGCTCGTCGCCGGTGAGTTGGAAACCTTTAAGTGTCGAGATAAGTGATTCGATATGTACCCACCATAGTTTCTGATCCCACTCTAACTGCTGTGGAGGATAGCCTTTGTAATCCATGAAATAGTACAAACCGTCATATTCCTTATCCCAACCGAAATCGAGCATCGTCAACGTGATATTCTTCGCTTTTTCAATGAGATCCGGGCGCTTTAGACGTTTTCCAAGGTCCATAATAAACCACATTGCCTCGATGGCATGGCCTGGAGTGACTTGTCGGCCTTCGAAACAATCGACCAGTTGATTATCGCTGCCGATATTCTCAACGATAATCCCGCCCAGCTCCGGACGATAGAACACGTCCATTACTTCGTGAATACACGTTTCAACCGTTTGGAGGAGGAATTTCTCATCAAGCAATGGCTCTATCTCTAAAGCCAGATTGCAAATAATCATCGGGAGAGAGAAACCTTTCAAACCACGTGTCCCAGGATGTAACTTATTCCATTTCCCCTTCGGATTATTCATCTTCTGTAGGATGATATCGAAGGTCCGTTTGGCGATGTCGGCATATTCAGGATTGCCTGTGGCTATGCTCAGCTGGCCGAAAGCCATCGTAGCAAACGTATATGAGAAGATGTTATACGGCTCGACAAGCGGATTACCTTGTCGGTCCAAAGAAAAGTACCAGTTCAAGTTGCCGTCATGCCCGTATTTCTTCAGGAATTCCGCTCCTTGTATTGCACAGTCGAGCCATTCCTGGCGTTTCTCCACCTTATTATATAACATAGCAAACATCCAGACTTCCCGACCTTGAAGCCAGATAAACTTATCGGTGTCGAAAACACTTCCATCACGATTGAGGCAGGTGAAGTATCCGCCATATTCTTTGTCTTGTGAACAATTCAGCCAAAAAGGAAGAACCTTTTCAAGTAATTCGTCCTTGTATAGTTTTGCAAGAGTTTGAAATAACATATATATCTTTTTTAATTGAGGTTATTGTTCTCGATGATAATGTTCTCGTTCTCGTTAGCGTTATCGTTAATGTTCCCATTTTCGTTAACGTCAAAAGGAGAACTCGGCAATGTCTTTCTCAGATATACGAAGGAAAGAATGGCAATGGCGATGCAAGCAATGAGCAGGAACCATGTGGCGGTCATACCAATGGATTCAGCTGTCGTCTTGCTCATATCCTCAATCGGAGAAGTTGCCATGACTGAGACGGAGACGGTGTTGTTTAAGACATGTCCCACAACAGAAGGTAGGATACTGCCTGTACGATAATACATCCAACCAAAGATCAGTCCCAAGATAAATGCGAAGAAAATCTGAGCTGGATTGGCATGAATAACACCGAAGATTATAGCAGATACGACTATTGCGACAGCAGGTTTGATTCCTTTACGAAGGAAGAAACCTTCGATGGCACCTCGGAAGAGCATTTCTTCAGCAATCGGTCCAGTTAAAGCGATGGAGAGGAAGCCAAACGTATTCCGACTGAGGCTGTAAAACAGGTCCTCATAGATGTTTGGCAACTCCAAAAACTCTCCGACGATATTCGAGCCTAACAAAGAGGCGATGACCAGCGGCAAACAGTAGATGATCGTCTTTATGGAGATATACGACCCTTTCTCTGTCTTAAACGAAGCATAGCCGAAGAAGTAGAGATGAGCGATGATCAAAAATCCTGAAATCACTAAACCAAGTGCCGACACATACGTATTCGCATGTGTACCACCTAAGTGGAATGCCGTAAAAATACCCTGAAGCACGGCGATACAAATCACCTGATACAAGAAAAAGTAACAAACCAGTTTGATTGGACCCCACGCCAGCAGAAACTTCTCTTTATTGAATTTCATATATGTAAATATTAGGCTTTAACAATTGCACAAATTTACTCATCTTATTTTTTATTCCAAAAAATTTGCTAAATGATTTTAAATTATTACTTTTGCACCCGCATTTTAGAAAACATATTTTTTAAGGAGAAAAGAAAATGAAAAAGTTATTTGTTTTGTGTGCAACTGTATTTGCACTGACAGCTTGTGGAAACGCAAACAAGAATGCTGAGAATGTAGAAAATGCAACTGTAGAAACTGTAGAAACTGTACAGAAGGCTACTAAGACTGTTGAAGTTGCTGCAACTGAAACTGTTGACCAGATTCAAGCTAAGATCGATGAGTTGAAGGCTTTGGGTGACAAAATCACTGCTGAGCAGAAAGCTCAATTGGCTAAGTTGGAAGAAGCTATCAAGGCTGCTCAAGCTAAAGCTGCTGAACAGGTAGATGCTGCTAACCAGAAGGTACAGGAAACTGCAGAAAAAGTAAACGAGGTTAAAGAGTCTGCAAAGAACGTTAAGGATGCTGCTAAAAGCACCGTTGACGCTGTGAAGAATCTTGGAAAGTAACTACAAACTATAATGCAGAAAGATGGGCATGTCGTAATTGACATGCCCTCTTTTTTTGTCTGATGAATAGAAATTTATCTTTTTTGATTACGTTTTTCTAGTAGAATTGTATTGGAATTATTAAATTTGTCCACATAGATAATTTATGTGTGATATCATGAAAAAGATTTTTGTATTTGTATGTATGCTGGCTATGTTTATGAGTGTCGCTAATGCTCAGTGGAAACCGGCCGGTGAGAGAATTAAAACGCAGTGGGGGGAGCAATTGAACCCTCAAAACGTATTACCTGACTATCCTCGTCCTATTATGGAACGCTCTGATTGGAAAAATCTAAATGGTTTGTGGGATTATGCCATTGTTCAAAAAGGAAGCAACCTGCCAAAAAGTTTCCAAGGACAGATCTTGGTTCCATTCGCTGTAGAATCATCATTATCGGGCGTAGGTCAGTTGTTGGGAAAAGATAAAGAACTAGTATATAAACGTCAGTTTGAGGTGCCTACAGCATGGAAAGGCAAACAAGTACTCTTGCATTTCGGTGCTGTCGACTGGAAAGCTGAGGTTTGGGTGAATGATA
>CAMVLL010000112.1 GCA_947168315.1 uncultured Bacteroidota bacterium
GGATACTATCTCTCCGCCCTACTTATCGGTCTAGGCAACGGACATATGTGGCCAGCTTTCCAAAATATGATTATCAGTGTAGCCAATCATAATGAACGAGGTACGGCTAACTCCACTATCCTTATCTCATGGGATATCGGAATGGGATTGGGTATTCTCGTTGGAGGTGTCGTTGCTGAACACTTTGGTTACGGTGCCGCATTCTGGTTTATGGCGTTCCTCAACTTGGTTGGAGTCGTTATGTATTTCCTTTCTACGAAAGATTTCTTCCTCCGTCGAAAGCTTGAGAATTAATGCCGACACCTACCGTTTCAAAAACTCAGTATTTCTCGTCAAAAACTTGATTTTTGGCTCCAAAAACTCGAATTTTGGCCTCAAAAACACGAATTCTGAAAAGAAAAACTCGATAAATGATAGCCAATTTTCGTGATTGAAACAATCTTGTGTCGTACCGCAGACAAAATATATTCGCGGGCCTAGACAATCTAGGCCCCTACAGAGGTTGGATATATGTTTGAATTGATTAAACTATTAGATTATCTTTCAAAAGTTCAGGCCTTTAGCAAAAAAAGCCCTTTCAACTATTCCCACAAATTGAGTTTCCGCTTACGAGCCTCTTCTAATGGGACCAAATGTTCATTCTTTTGCTCGTGCTGTTCGCGAAGCGTAGCATATTCATCCGAAAGTTGATTGACAAAAGATGTCTGCTGTTCTTGACTTAACAATTTTCTTGCAATCAACGCATTTTGAGAAGCGTCCTGCATATAAACGACCGGTCCACGATATACGGGTGCGATTTTTAAGGCAGTGTGCAACTTCGATGTAGTTGCTCCACCAATCATAATAGGAATGCTTAATCCTGCCTTCTGCAACTCGACCGCGACATGTACCATTTCCTCCAATGATGGAGTAATCAGTCCGCTCAGCCCGATGATATCCACTTTTTCCTCAATAGCTTTCTGAACGATAACCTCAGCCGGCACCATCACGCCAAGATCAATAATCTCATAATTATTACAAGCCATCACAACTGACACGATATTCTTTCCGATATCGTGCACATCCCCCTTGACGGTGGCCAACAAAACCTTACCTGCGCTCTTTATTCCTTCCTGTTTGTCAGCCTCAATAGCTGGCTGAAGGATAGAAACTGCTTTTTTCATCGTTCGTGCCGTCTTTACCACTTGTGGAAGGAACATTTTGCCAGCGCCAAACAGTTCACCAACCTGATTCATGCCGTCCATCAGTGGTCCTTCTATGATATCTACCGCCTTAGGATAGACACGTTGAGCCTCAAGTAAGTCTGCTTCCAGAAAATCTCCTATTCCTTTCACCAAAGCAGTCTGCAAACGCTTGCTCACATCAGGTTCATCACGCCAAGAATCTTTCTTTTCCTGTTCAGAAGTCGCATCAACAGCTTCTTCTTTCAAGTGATTGGCCAACTCAATCAGTCGTTCTGCTGCATCCGATCTTCGATTCAAGATGACATCTTCGATTCGTTCAAGCGTTTCTTTAGGAAGATCACTATACAGGACGGACGTAGCTGGATTGACAATCGCCATATCCATGCCTTTTTGAATGGCGTGATAGAGGAAGACCGCGTGCATAGCCTCACGAATGTAGTTATTTCCACGGAAAGCGAAAGACAAATTGCTGACGCCACCACTCACATGGGCAAATGGTAAATGTCGTTTGATCCACTCCGTCGCACGAATAAAGTCGACTGCATACGCATTATGCTCTTCAATTCCCGTTGCTACTGATAAAATATTCGGATCAAAAATAATATCATTAGGGTTCAGATGAACGACCTCCGTCAACAGCCGGTATGCCCGCTCACAAACCTGAATCTTTCGTTCAAAAGTGGTGGCTTGTCCCTCCTCGTCGAAAGCCATTACGATGACGGCTGCACCCAATCGCTTGATCATTTGCGCACGTTCGAGGAACAACGCCTCACCTTCCTTAAGGGAGATGGACTTCACAACTGATTTCCCCTGCAGACATTTCAAGCCAGCCTCGATAACTTCCCACTTTGAAGAGTCCAACATGATAGGAACTTTGGCTATTTCCGGCTCCGACATAATCAAATTTAGGAAGTTAACCATCTCATCCTTTGCCTCCAGCAGTCCGTCATCCATGTTGATATCGAGCATCATTGCACCGTCCTCAACCTGTTTGCGCGCAATAGTCAATGCCTCCTCATAATTCTTTTCCTTTATCAGGCGCAAGAATTTCCGTGAGCCTGCGACATTGCATCGTTCACCGACATTGATAAATCGATTCTCGTGACTTTGCTTCAGCTCTTCCAATCCCGACAGGATCAAAGAGTCTTCTCTATTCACAGGAATGTGAGGAGTAGCATCTTTCACCAAAGGAACATATTGTGCGATATAACGTTCATCCGTTCCACAACAACCACCGATAATGTTTACCAGATGCTCATCTAAATATTCTTTTATCTCAAGCGCCATGTGCTCAGGTGTCTCATCATATTGTCCTAAGCTGTTAGGCAAACCCGCATTGGGATAAGCACTGATATAGTATGGAGCATGAGCAGCAAGCTGCTGCAAGAATGGTTTCATTTGTTGAGCGCCAAAAGAACAGTTCAATCCTACCGAGAAAATTGTTGAATGCATCACAGAAGCTAGGAAAGCATCCAATGTTTGACCAGATAATGTTCGCCCACCTACGTCGGATACGGTGACCGACAGCATGATAGGAACTTCTCGTCCAACAATCCTCATAGCATTTTCGGCAGCAAAGATTGCAGCTTTTGCATTCAGCGTATCAAAGATGGTCTCTATCAGTAAGGTATCAACGCCTTCTTCCAACAAAGCCACCATCTGTTCCTCATAAGCCTCAACCAATTCGTCAAACGTTAAGGAACGAAGAGCAGGATTGTTCACATCCGGACTCATGGAACAAGTCTTATTGGTCGGTCCTACTGAACCAGCGACGAAACGAGGCTTGTCGGGAGTAGAAAAAGAATCAGCAACCTCACGAGCAATACGTGCAGCAGTCCGGTTGATTTCCTTAACCAAGTGTTCTGTATGATAATCTGATAAAGAGATACGTTGAGCATTGAACGTATTTGTTTCAATAATGTCAGCACCCGCAGTAAGGTATTTTTCATGAATCTCCCGAATAACGTGAGGACATGTCAGACAGAGCAGGTCATTATTTCCCTTCAACAACCCAGGAATATCAGTAAATCGTTCTCCTCTGAAGTCCTGTTCTGTCAAATTATATTTTTGAATCATCGTTCCCATCGCTCCGTCGAGGATGAGAACCCGTTTCTGTATTGCTTGTTGTATTGTAGTCATTCCTTAATGTTTAAACATCCTTGCCATCTCTCGTTTATCATCCTTCTCTCGCAAAGATTGTCGCTTATCGAATTCCTTCTTTCCTCGTGCCAAAGCTATCACCACTTTTGCCAATCCTTTTTCGTTGAGGAATAAACGAACGGGAACGATGGTAAAGCCCGGATTCTTCTCAGCCTCATACAGTTTCCTTAGCTCCTTCTTGTTCAAAAGCAGCTTACGGTCTCTTCGGGCGGTATGGTTATTGTACGAGCCATAGAAATATTCAGAGATATGCATATTTTTCACCCAAAGTTCTCCATTGATAAAAATACAATAGGTGTCCACCAGACTTGCTTTTCCGAGACGGATAGATTTAATTTCCGTTCCGGTCAGCACGATGCCTGCGGTATATGTTTCGATAAACAGATAATCAAACGAAGCTTTCTTGTTCTTGATGTTGATATCTTGTGTTTTCATTAATTCAATACTAACGAGAGTTTATTAAAAATAAATGAAATAAATATCGGGCAACAAGTCACAATCAGAGAAACTACCAACGAATAAACCGTTATCTTATCCTCCTGTACGCCCAATAATATTTTCGCTCCATTGTATACAACATAAATCGTGTAAAACATTAGAAGCCAGTATAAAAAAGAAATATTGAACAAGCCATTGACAAATATCAGCAAGAACGAAACGACCATCGAGTAACCGACGAATTGCTGAACCATATCTTCCGAGAATTCTCTATTCAATAATCGTTTGTTCACCAATTGTACCAGATAAGTGGCCAAGAAAAAGCCGGCAAAAAGGGAGATGAAAATACCTCCACACTTCATCATAGCTGTCTGAAACACCACCATGCCTGATGTATCGCTCCAGAGCGATCCGATAAGTGTGGAAATACCGCAAAAGCCGATGAGTGGGTAAACGAATCCTATTTGAACAATTCGCTTATCTACATCCTTACTTATTTCTTTCCATGCTTTATCAGGGTCAGAAATCAATAGTCCTATCCGACGAAATAACTCTTTATAATTCACCTCTCTGCTTTTTTTGTTCAATAGCAATCGCAAACTTACATAAAAATTACGGTTTACACGAAAAAATGCCCGTGATTTATATTTTTCGAATCAAAATTTCATATATTTGTAGGAAGAAGTGATAGGAAGATATTGCTTCTTTTTTATTGCCATGAAAAGTAACTAACTTAAAACGTAAAGAATATGAGTAAAATCACAAAGCACCCTATTCTTCAGGTTCCAACTGGAGAAACATGCTCTTTCCTTTATAAAGGAAAAGAAGTAAAGGGCATGAAAGGGCAAACGATCGCGGCTGCTTTACATCAAGCAGGATTCCCTGTTCATAGTCATAGTGTGGATGGACGGAACAGATCACTCAATTGTGGTATTGGAAAGTGCGGAGCATGCCAAATGCTGGTCGACGGAGAAGTAAAACGTATTTGTATCACAAAAGTAGATGGCGTAAAGGAAGTTGCAGAATTAGATACACAGTCGTACGATGCAACGAAAACTCCTCATGTTCCTCAGGAAGCGACCAAGGTATACATGACAGATGTAGCCATCATCGGAGCTGGCCCTGCCGGATTAGCGTGTCGGGAGACATTAAATGAGTTAGGCATCAACTCAATTGTCGTTGACAATAATGAGAAGATCGGCGGACAGTTCGTTATGCAGACACATGCTTTCTTCTTCTTCGAACAACAAAAGCGATTCGGTGACATGCGTGGTTTTGATATCGCCGAAAATCTGGCTGGTGACAACAAAGAAGGTATTTTATTACACTCAACCGTATGTGACATCTTACAAGATCACCGCTTGATGGTGAAGGATACGCTTACTGATGAGACATTTTATATCGATGCGAAGGCTCTAGTGGTAGCGACAGGTGCTGTTCCATTTATGCCGACTTTCGAAAATGATGATGTTCCAGGTGTTTACACGGCAGCCGTCGTACAAAAGATGATGAACGCTGAGTTCACCCTGCTTGGAAAGAACGTGCTTACAATTGGTGCCGGCAATATCGGTTACCTGACTTCCTATCAGTTGATGCAAGCAGGCGCACATGTGAAAGCGATTCTCGAGGGAATGGATCATGAAGGGGGATTCCCTGTTCAAGCCAACCGTATTCGTCGTTTAGGAATTCCTATCTATACCTCTCACGTATTGCTGAAAGCGATTCCTAATGCCGACAAGACTGGTATCACAGGTGCTGTCATTGCCGAATGTAAGAACTTCAAGCCGATACCTGGTACGGAAAAAGTCATCGATGGTATCGACATCATCAATATATGTACGGGATTGATACCTGATAACCAGTTGTTGCAAAAGGGTGAGCTGGCATTTGGCAAGCGTTGTCTTGGTGCCGGTGATGCCGTACGCATTGGTGAAGGAACAAGTGCCGTACTTCGTGGTAAGCAAGCTGCTTATGAGATTGCTCAGGAATTGGGCATCCGTTATAATTATAACGACTATCTGGCTGTTTCAAAACAGTATATTGACTCTCAGCAACGTCCAATTCGGTTGAAACAAGAATCTGATCTTCCGACAGCAGAGAGACAGGATGCAAAACCATTTGTCCGCCTAGATTGTTTGTATGGTTTCGCATGTAACCCATGTTCTTTCGCTTGTCCGCACGGAGCAATCACGAAGAGTTCTACCTCAGTGACACCGTCCATCGACTACGACAAGTGTATCGGATGTATGCAATGTATCTCTCAATGTCCTGGTTTGGCTATCTTCGGTTACGATACCCGCAAGGATATCCTCTTCCTTCCGGTTGAATATGAGGTTCAAGAAGGTTGCGAGGTTTACTTAGTAGACGACCAAGGTCAAAAGATCGGTGAAGGTGTGCTTGAGAAAGTCTTGAAGAAACCGACTAAGACAAATGTAGCTCGCGTTAAGGCTATTGGAGTGGACAAAGATACCCTTCTGAAAGTAACGGGATTCATCGCAAAAGACAACTATCCAGAGCCTGTTGTGTTCAAACCGGTTGAGGATTGTGAGTCAAAGACCTATGTTTGTCACTGCGAGGATGTATCTTTGGACGTTTTGCTCAAGGCAATCGGTGATCGCAAATATATTTCTATCGACGAGATCAAGCATATCACTCGTTTGGGTATGGGTGCTTGTCGTGGCAAGCGTTGTATTCCACGTTTACGCAATAAATTACGCGAGTACGGTGTCGAATTAGTGGGTGATGCAACACCTCGTGCTCCACTATCGAACCGTTATACATTAGGTGAAGCATATCCAAACCGTCAGTTGGCCGATAACTACATCGTTAATAACAAGGAAGTTCGTCAGACAGAAGTGTTTGTTGCCGGTGGTGGTATCGGTGGTAGTTCATTGTTCCGCTATTTCTGCGAAGCAGGCAAGAAAACCGTGCTGGTCAACGCAAAACGCGGTTCTTCATGGCGTAACATTGCGGGTGGTCGCCCAGCGTTCTCCGTTCCCGAATTGGCAGATATCGCCAAAGGTAACCAACATATCTTCGAAGAGACGCAGAAGGAATATGACATCAACTATCGTGAAACACGTTATATCACCTTCGCTCACGATGACGAGACCTATCGTTCATTGGAAGCAAGTTGCTCTTGGTCGAATGCTTATCTTGTCGACAAGAAGGATTTTGTGAAAGAAGTATCACCATATTTCAATCCGAACCAGAAAACTTACTTTGCTGCTCAAATCAGTGAGCACTGTTGGCAGGCTACTCCAGGTAGAACCATCGACTTTATCCGTAACAAGGGTGTTGAAAAAGGTGGAATCGTCCTTGAGGATACCACTTTGATCGAAGTTCATCGCGATGGTGAGAAGTACAGAGCACTCGTTTATACTCATGATCACAAGTACGTAGAATATGTTTGCGACCACTTTGTCAATGCGTTAGGTTATAATGCCGAGAAGTTCTGTCAGATGTTGGGTTATAACACTGGATTCTACCCTGTTAAACACCAAGCTTTCATCACTCCTCGCCTTCCATTGTTAGGAAAGGACGGAGATATGTTGGATATGTTGATTGATCGTCAACGTCGTAACGACTTCTCAGCGGTTTATGGTCAACAGTTAGCAAGTACTGGTCAGATTATCGCGTGTGCATCTCCGGCTGTTGATGCAAAAGAAAGTATCAGTGACTATAATCAGATGAAATTTAACTCACGTGCCTTCCTGAATATCGTCAGCGAAGTGTTCTGCGACTGGATTCCATCCTTATCTGCAGTACCTTTGCAAGCATGTTGGGCAGGAAACTATCTCGAGCCACGATATATCATCGACCCAGCTCACGGATTGTTCGTCGGCTTACAAGGACACGGTTTCATGTTGTCACAGTACCTTGCTAAGTTATACGTAGATAAGGCTTGCGGAAAGATTGTTCCTGAATACATGGACCGTCTTGTTCTTGGTGGAAAGGGTATCAGCGAGCATGCGTTCAAATAAATCGTTCGAATATAAAGAACTATTATAAGCAAGAGAGGGTAATCTGTTTGGATTACCCTCTCTCTTATGTTGTTATTCAAAGTTCCAAAGGAATTATTCAAAATATCAATACGAAATCCTGACTGTACGACT
>CAMVLL010000113.1 GCA_947168315.1 uncultured Bacteroidota bacterium
AGATATTATAAAGATGAACGTTCAAAGCAAAAAGTCCGTATTTTCCAAATTCCATTAAAGTACGGTTCTTAATGCTATATCCGCTTCCCATATTATAATTCCGATCAATGAAAGAATAATAATCGGTTAATGAACCTCCCAGAAGGATAGCGCTTAAGAATAAACTTTGTTCTAGGTTTAGGATATTATATTTTGGTAAGCGATAGATGATACCTGGACCAACACTTGCAGCCTCAGATATCTTATATGGTATGATTCCTGAGCCATCAAACACTTCTTCTGAATCGAAATAGTTGAAATGTTGATAGATGCCGTACGTGAAATCAATGCCATCCTTTGACTGACTGCTTCGGCTCCATAATTCACCTAATAGATTTATCTTATGAATGAGGGGCTGATTGGTTGACATTCCAAACGAAATATCTAAATTAAAGTAGTCGTAAGGCTTTGTTGTTTGCTCAAAAGGATTACCATAGAATAATTTTGCTTCGATATATGGGTTCAACTCTCCTTTGAAAAGATGATTGTCGGACGCTAAATAACGTGAACCCAAGCTCAATTGGAAATTCACTGGTATAGACGAATAATCGTGATAGCGGTGAAAACGATTTCTGACTCTCCACATGTCACCATCGATTAATCGATTTAATCCTTGCATTGGATTAATAATAAAAGCCAGTAACTCTCTGCTGAAACGTGAAAAACCACGTTTAGAATCGTCAAGGACCAGATGTGATAGACGATTTGTTACTTCACCTAAAGCGGTTCCTCCGATACTTGTTGCCAAAAGATCGTTTATTGCAGGCGGTTCTATCTCACCACAAAACTCCCACATCAAACTTCCACCTATGGCATATGGTACAGATTCCCAAAATGTTAGTCCATTGGAACGAGCAGAATTGAAATAAAGATTTCCGTGATATGGATGTGCAAATAGATTCGTTGAGAATTGGTCATTATCCCATACAAATCCTTTTTTGAAATTATGGCGAATAGACTTGGCTGTTATACGGGCAAACTCTTCATTCATCACGAAACGGTCGAACGCCCATACGCCAACATTCATGCCGGCAGCCTGAATAACTGCACGCCAAGGACGTTTATGCAATCGCAAAGAATCTTGAAAAACAAAGGTAGAGTCGGGAATAATATGTGATTGAGCCTTGAGTTCATGGCTATACATCAAACATAAAGCCAATAATCCAAGGAAAAACCGTTTCATATAACTAAGTAATGATTAGAATAATATCATACCCAATTCGATAATGGGTTTATTCTCAAAGCTCTCGTTCTTATTATAATAACGAGTCCAACTATAACCACCCGACAAAAACAGACCGATTCTTCTACTAATCGCGTATTCGACGTTCACGCGTGGTTGAATGGAATACATACGTTCCGGTATTTCAACACTTTCATTCTCAAAGTTCTCAATGTGATAAAAGCCAAGATCCGCACTTAAGGCCAATTTATTTGTCAGATTATAAATCGTTCCAGCTCGATAGAACAATGCTCCAGAGAACTTTTCACTAAGACCGAGGTAATGTGTTCCGATTCCTAACATGGTATATAAGGAATGATTGCGGAAACGAACAGCAATATTGGCTTTACTCAAGTTTCCACCATAGGTAAGAACTTGGATACGTGTTTTCGGATTAATGTTTACAAGACCAATCTTTAATGCAGTGGTATCTTTACTATGATTAATCAAACCAATTTGAACACCATTCACATCTCCACCACACAGATTCAGCAGTCCGATTTGAGCACCTTTCAAATCTCCGGCATAATTAGCAATACCCACCTGTACACCTTCCATCTCTTGTTGTACAATATTGGTAATAGAAGAGAATTGGAAAGCTTTCTGAGCATGGACACCTATATTGACAGCACCGGCAATTTGCAACCCCTTCAGCGTGTCAGTGGTAACATTTGTTAGTGCAGCTAGTTGAAAACCTTGAGCATTCACAGCTATATTACTGATTCCTGCAATCTGGATACCTTTTACTTTTTTAGCATCAACATTCAAAAGCCCAGCCGTTTGTACGCCTGACAAGCCATCTCCAGAGACATTTATCAGTCCGGCTAAGCCAAAACCACTTTGATGACGGGCTGTGAAATTTGCCAAACCTGCTATTTCAAATGCATTAGATGTACCTCCAGTTAAATTTATCAAACCACCGATGCTAAGTCCTTGAAGATTATTTCCAGCAACATTACCAATCGCAGAGATATGAATACCACTCAACTTATTTCCAGCCACATTCATGAGTCCAGCAATGTGCAATCCTTTTGTATTATATCCGGAAACATTGGTGATACCAGCTATTTGAATGCCATTTGCCTCAAGACCGACAAAATTTGCTAGACCAGATATCCGAAGTCCATTTGCTTTTTGTCTTACAAGACTAGTAAAAACATTGATTCCAATGCCTTGCAAACGAGGAATATTGGTAGCGAAGCCTAGATTGAAGTAAGATGTATTAGCGTTTTCTCCACTTCCTGTCGCGTTCAGGGAAAAATTGGGAGATTTAGCTAATTTATCTGTCTTCTGTTGCGCAGAGAGTGTGGTGTTCAGTCCAACAAATCCAATAAACGAAAGTAATATGACCTTTATGAATTTATTCATGAAATGACATCTTGATACAAGAATCGTTTAATACTCTTTTTAGGAGTTTTCTCAAATTCTTCAGGATAAATCTTTATTGTTGAGATTAAAGAATAGGAAGGAATGACTTTGTTCAATTCAACACGGTTCTCTTCCATAACTTTAATCAAGTCTTCTTCGTTCAATCCCTCAGCAGAAACAGCGTCAGCGTCGGGATAAACCAATGCGGCCAACTTACCATTAGCCTGTTGGATAATAAGACTTTCAGCAACATAAGGGAAGTTGTTCAATCGTTCCTCAATCTCTTCAGGATAAATATTCTGTCCTGAAGGACCAAGAATCAGATTCTTACTTCTACCACGAATAGTCAGGTTACCTTCTTCGTCGATTGTACCTAAATCACCCGTATGTAACCAGCCATCTTCATCTAGAACAGCCTTTGTTGCCTCTTCATTCTTATAATAACCTAACATGACGTTATCACCTTTACAAAGAATCTCACCAACAATATTCTGTGGATCAGGACTGTCTATCTTCAATTCCATTCGTGGAGCGGCTTTTCCACATGATCCTAACTTGAAACGTTTCCAATCTTCGTATGAAATGATAGGAGCACACTCTGTCATACCATAACCAACTGTATATGGGAATTCAATGCTATTCAGAAACTCTTCAATTTCATGATTAAAAGCTGATCCGCCGATGATAACTTCATAGAAATTACCGCCAAACGCATTGATAACACTCTCACGTACTTTGGCCTTTATCTTATCGTTAATGATAGGAATACGCAACATTAACTTTGCTGCGGGATGTTCCAATTTTGGAAGAACATTTTTCTTGATAATTTTCTCAATAATCAATGGAACAGCCACAACCAATGCAGGCTTGATTTCACTGAACGCATTGAAAATAATCTTCGGACTAGGAACACGTGTAAGGAAGTAGATATGACATCCTACAATAAACTCATAGATAAATTCAAATGCCAGACCATACATATGAGCCATCGGCAACATGGATACGAGCTTATCACCAGGACCTAAGTTGAGAACGCTCTTTGCAAACTCTGCATTCGACCACAAAGCACGATAGGGGAGCAATACACCTTTTGAATTACTTGTAGTGCCAGAAGTGTAATTGATGACAGCCAGTTCCTCTGGCTCATCGTGATGATAAGAAATATTCTCCTTTCTGAAGTCTTTCGGATATTTTTTACCAAACAACTCGTTCAAATGTTCACGAGCATAGGTAACCTTTTCCGAACGGGTAATTAACACACTAAAGTCATTCATCAGAATGATAGCCTCCAAATTAGGCATAGCATTCTCATTTAAGTTTTCCCAAACTTGATCTCCTACAAATAAAATCTTAGCTTCGGAGTGATTAACGATAGTATGTACATTATCGGCTTTGAATTCGTGAAGGATCGGTACGACAACAGCCCCATAAGTAATGGTGGCCATAAAGGTTACGCCCCAATGTGAACTGTTTCTTCCACAAACAGCAATCTTATCACCAGGTTTTATTCCACATTCTTGGAAGACAATGTGGATTTTCTCGATTTTTCTTGCAACATCTTTATATTGTAGCGTCGCGCCCTTATAATCTGTTAATGCATCTAAGTCCCAATGCTTTTTGATACTTTCTTCTATAAGAGCAATAAAACTATGTTCCATAGATCAATTTATTGAGTTTATTTGTTGTAAAGATAACACATTCCACCCTATAAGACAATTATATTTCAACAAATAATCATATAAGAAGGGAAAATAACCATAAATGAAGAGAAAATATCATTTATTGATGTTCCGGATAGACTCTTTCGCCAAATATCTTTGTACCAATACGGATCAATGTACTACCTTCTTCGATAGCTATTGGGTAATCATCAGTCATACCCATAGAGATTTCACGAAAAGCATCATTATGAGAGAAATAGTTTTCTTTGATTTCATCGAAGAATTTCTTCAAGGAACGAAACTCATTGTGGACTTCTTGAACATCATCAGTGAATGTTGCCATACCCATGACACCACATAGTTGAACATGAGTCAAGGTTTTCCATTCTTCCTCTTGTAGCATCGTCCGACATTCATCGAAAGAAAAACCAAACTTTGTCTCTTCTTGGGCGATATGTATTTGAAGCAGGCAAGAAATAACTCGCTGTGACTTCTCTGCCTGCTTATTGATTTCTTTTAAAAGCTTGAAAGAATCGACTGAATGAATCAGGCTTACAAAAGGAGCAATATACTTTACTTTATTCGTTTGTAAATGACCGATAAAGTGCCATTCTATATCCTTTGGAAGAAGTTCGTGTTTTTGAGTCATCTCCTGCACATGATTCTCACCGAAAATACGTTGACCAGCATGATATGCCTCTTCAATCATCTCCACTGGATGAAATTTTGAGACTGCAACCAGACGAACATGATCAGGTAAATCTGTTTTGATTGATGATAAAATGGAGGATATGCTCATATTTGTATAGTCTTATATTTTATCTACTTCCAAACTTGAAATAATTATTCAGCTTTTGCCTTGAAAGGATAAACATCCATGATAGGAGTCTCAGCAACAGATGCGATCACATAGTCTATCATCGAGCCTTTCATCCCTTCATCCAATTTCTTCACTGCGTCTCTTAAATCAGATGCTTTAACTAAGACATAACTTGCCGTCTTCTTTTCAGATCCGCTCTTCTCATCAAGTGTAATAAACAATAGTTTTACCTTAAACCAACGGTCTGCAGCTTCTTCTTCAGTAGAGAAAAGCTCTGTATAATTAGCACGTTTGATATCTGATACGGTAAATTCTCCGCTGATAAACGGAGTGATTTCTTCAATAATGCGAGCTTCTGCTTCGGTAAAGCTTAAAGCATCCACCAAATAAGGTTCAGTTACTTTCTTGTTCATGCCATTTTCCATGACCTTCTCGTAACGTACTTTACATTCAAACCAATTACTATTCATTTCTACTATACATTTTTATTAATCCATGCAAATTTAATCGTTTTTTTATAAAGAAAAGGAAACTCATCTTTTTATTTTTCCACAAGAGAAAAGGCTATTCTTTTCTTCAATTCGTGCTTTCTTCGTATTTTTGCATCAATGATCAGATTGATAAGACCATGAATTGGAAACTGTTTATAGCAAGACGGATTTATAAAAATAATGAAGGTGGGAGAGAAGTCTCCAAACCTGCTGTCCGAATTGCTATGCTTGGTATAGCCATCGGTCTTGCTGTCATGATCGTTTCTATTGCTGTTGTCATCGGTTTTAAGCATCAAGTGCGTGATAAAGTCGTTGGAATTGGTTCGGATATCGTAATAACGAATTTTGAAGCTCAAGAGACCTATGAGACTTCTCCAATTGTCGCCAACGATAGTTTATTTACTGAGTTGAAAACAATAGATGGGATTCGTCATCTTCAACGTTTCTCAACCAAGCCGGGTATGATTATGACCGATTCCGACTTTGAAGGAGTGGTTCTCAAAGGCATAAGCACAGACTATGATTTGACATTCCTTTGTTCACGGATACCGTTGCGTCTCAACAAGTTTTGATTTCACAAACTAATGCACAAAAATTGAAACTGAAAGTTGGCGATAAAATCTATACTTATTTTGTTGATGATGATAATATTCGTGCTAGAAGATTGACCATTGCGGGTATTTACCAAACTAATTTCACGGCTTATGACCAACTTTTCCTAATTTCAGATTTATATACGGTCAATCGGTTGAATAAATGGGAGCCCGAACAAGTTTCTGGCGTAGAAATTCAACTTAAGAATTATGATGAGCTTGAAGAAATAAAAGACTATGTCCATGAAAAGGTAGATGTACAAACGGATAAATATGGTGGAATTTACTTTACTCAATCTATAGAAGAACTTCATCCAGAGATATTTGCATGGTTGGGCTTATTGGATATGAATGTTTGGGTAATACTAATCTTGATGATTGGAGTCGCTGGTTTTACGATGATCTCAGGTTTGTTGATCATTATTCTTGAGCGCACCAATATGATTGGAATTCTCAAAGCCCTTGGGGCCAACAATTGGTCGATTCGTAATATCTTCTTGAACTTTTCTGTCTTTCTTATTGGAAAAGGTATGCTATATGGTAATATAATAGGACTGCTATTATGCTATATACAATATCAGTTCCACGTAATTAAGCTAGATCCAAGTACCTATTATGTTGGTTATGTGCCGATTGAAATGAATTGGGGTATCTATATTTTATTGAATATTTGTACGTTTATCGTATCAGTTTTAATGTTAATCGGGCCATCTTATTTGATTGCTCACATTCATCCGGCCAAATCTATACGGTACGAATAGTCAAATCTCTATTTTTACGACACTACCATAAGGTGAAAGATGCTCAAAAGCTTGGTCAAATGTAAAACGTCCGACATAAATCTCTGCATCGACCAAGACACCACCGTGAGTAAAAAGAATCACATTCTGGTATGGTTTACTCTTTAACTCCGTTAAGAAAGCAGACACACGTTCGTATTGATCGATAAAAGACTCGCCATTGGTAGTACGAATATGGATATAATCTTCATACCATTCTTGTAAATGGGGGTCTGTAATCTGATCAAATTTCTGCATTTCCCAATCTCCAAAGTTGATTTCTTTAATACGGTCATCTTTTTCAGGGTGTTCAAAACCGCAAAACTTTGCTAATCTAACACAACGTGTCAACGGACTAGTATAGGCTTTATCAAATGAAATTGATTTTATCTGTTCATATACGAGTTGAGCCTCATTTTCAAAAGAATCATTCAAAGGAACATCGGTATTTCCATAGCAAGTGCCTCTCGGAACGTTGACCGATGTATGACGTACGAGATATACATTCATAAATTATCAGGATAAAGCAAGTATCATCAAATAAAAGGATAGCTCAGAACAAAGGAA
>CAMVLL010000114.1 GCA_947168315.1 uncultured Bacteroidota bacterium
TTATTTCGGAGCTTTCCGATAAAGATAAATCGCGATAAAGGCGTATAGGATGTTCGGAATCCACACCGCAATGATCGGAGGCATATTTCCGTTCACGGCAAAAGTAGACGACAGTTTTTGGAACAAAATATAGGAGAAGCTCAACGCCAGTCCGATACCTAAGTATAATCCCATTCCGCCCTTGACTTTTCGCGATGAAAGAGACACACCTATGGCTGTCAAAATGAAAGCAGCGAACGACATGGCTATGCGTTGGTGATATTCAATCTCGAATTCTTTGATGTTTGCAAAGCCTCGTTTCTTTTGTTTGCTGATATAATCACTCAATTCCGGGTTCGTCATGGTCTGTTGCTGGCCTTTCATAATGAGGAAGTCCTGCGGGTCCATCTTGATGATCGAGTCAAGTTCGGTTCCAGTCGTAATTTTCTCCTTCATTCCCTCCAACTCGCGGATCATATAATCCTTGATTGTCCACTTGTGTACGCTTGTCGTATCATAGGTAATACTGCTTGCGGTAAGATGTGACACGAGCTTTTTATCCTCAAACTTATCCAAAGAGAAACGATAGCCCGTTTTATTGTAGTTTTCGTACCGTTCGATATAGGCAATAACGCCGTCGTCGACTTCCAATTGTACATTGCGTACATATTCCACCTTTTTCTTTTTCTTGTAACGGTCCTCAAAATCCAGTCGGGTAACGTTTCCACGAGGAATAATATACGCACCTAAATAGAAAGTCAAAATGGAAATGATTGCAGCCGATATCATATATGGCCTCATCATCCGTTTAAAACTCATACCTGTTGAGAACATCGCAATGATCTCGGAGTTCTCCGCCAGCTTAGCAGTAAAGAAGATGACGGCAATAAAGACGAACAACGGACTGAACAGGTTTGAGAAATAAGGAATGAAATTGAGGTAATAGTCGAAGATGATTGCGTTTACCGGTGCTTTGTTGTTGATGAACCGGTCGATATTTTCATTGATATCGAAGACAACGGAAATGGAAATGATCAGTGCAATAGCGAAAAAATAGGTTCCAAGGAACTTCTTGATGATGTAAATGTCCAAACGTTTCAACCAATGATCGACATGTAGCCATTCCTTGGTCGGCTTAAAGTCATCCTTATGCCCTTTCAGCCATGCCGGAAGAGCCTTTATCTCATTGATAAAGGACTTGACTTCTGCCAGAATTTGTTTGAACCACTCTTTCATCTCTTTATAATCTGGTTGAAACACGTTTAACCATCATCGCTTTCCATGAAGTATAATCACCTTCGATAATGTGTTTTCTTGCTTCGCCAACGAGCCAGAGGTAGAACGAAAGGTTATGGATGGACGCAATCTGCATGGCCAGGAGCTCCTGTGCGTGGAACAGGTGGCGAAGATAGGCTTTACTGTATGCAGTGTCCACATAGGAGTCTCCATCTTCCTCAATAGGAGAGAAGTCGTTCTCCCATTTTTTGTTCTTCATGTTCATAATACCGTTCTTAGTAAACAGCATTCCGTTTCTTCCGTTCCGTGTTGGCATCACGCAATCGAACATATCTACACCTCTTTCAATGCTTTCGAGGATATTTACCGGCGTCCCGACTCCCATCAGATAGCGAGGCTTATCCTTCGGTAGTATTTCGTTGGTGAGTTCAATCATCTCATACATCTTATCGGTTGGTTCTCCGACAGCTAAACCTCCGATGGCGTTACCATCGGCTCCCTTTGATGCAATATATTCTGCCGATTGTCTTCGCAAATCAGGGAACACACAGCCCTGGACAATTGGGAAGAGTGCCTGAGAATAACCATATTTCGGTTCTGTCTCTTGAAATCTCTGCCAACAACGATCGAGCCAGCGGTGTGTGCGTTCCATGGATTCCTTGGCATACTTGTATTCTGCTGTTCCAGGAGTACACTCATCGAAAGCCATGATAATGTCGGCACCGATTGTACGTTCGATGTCGATTACCTTCTCGGGAGTAAACATATGTCTTGAACCGTCAATATGTGATTGGAATTCCACACCTTCTTCCTTCATCTTTCGGATTCCGGTCAGTGAGAAAACTTGAAAGCCGCCACTGTCGGTCAACATTGGACGGTCGAATCCGTTGAACTTATGCAGTCCACCGGCTTGTTCCAACACATCAAGCCCTGGCCGTAAATAAAGATGGTAGGTATTTCCTAAAATAATCTGTGCCTTGATATCATCTTTCAGCTCGTGTAGATGAACGGCCTTCACCGAACCTACAGTACCCACAGGCATGAAGATTGGTGTTTGGATTTGACCATGATCTGTCGTTATCAAACCCGCACGAGCGTTTGATTTAGGGTCAGTATATTGCAGTTCAAATTTCATTTCTTTTCTTCTTCTTTCTTTTTATCCTCTTCCAATATCTTTTCGAAGTCGATGGCGTCCTTGACTTTCTCGCTGGTTAAAGCAATCTTCCAGACTTCTTTGATATCCTTCACGTAATGGAAGGTGAGTCCTTCGAGGTATATCGGATTGATTTCTGAAATATCCTTCTTGTTATCGTCACACAAGATGATTTCTTTGATTCCAGCTCTCTTCGCTGCCAAGATTTTCTCTTTGATACCACCGACAGGCAATACTTTTCCTCGCAAAGTAATTTCACCGGTCATGGCTAAGTTCGGCTTAACTTTCCGTTGTGTCAAGGCAGATGCCAAAGAAGTAGCCATGGTAATACCTGCAGACGGACCATCTTTTGGAATTGCGCCTTCAGGAACGTGAATATGAATATTCCAATTGTCGAAGATCTCATCGTGCAAATTCAGCAGTCGGGCATGGGCCTTGATATATTCCAAAGCCAACATCGCTGATTCTTTCATCACATCTCCCAGATTTCCTGTCAACGTGAGGCGACTGCCTTTCCCTTTGCTTAAGCTGGTCTCAATAAATAGGATCTCTCCACCTACAGAAGTCCATGCCAGACCCGTCACAACACCAGCATATTCGTTTCCTTGGTATTTATCACGACTATATTCCGGTATTCCGAGGAGCTCTTTAAGGTCGGTTGGTTTCACATTATTCGTTTGTGGAGCACCTTGGCGCGCAAGTTGCAAGGCCATCTTTCGCATGATCTTGTTGATTTTCTTCTCTAACTCACGTACACCACTCTCACGCGTATAGTTCTCGATAATCTCTTCCAACGCAGCCTTCGAGAATTTCACATCGTCTTTCTTCATTCCGTTTGCTTCCAGCTCCTTCGGAATAAGGTGTCGACGAGCAATTTCAATCTTCTCTTCGGTGATATAACCGCTGACTTCAATCAATTCCATACGGTCGAGCAGAGGAGCGGGGATCGTACTCAAGTTATTGGCTGTTGCAATGAAGAGAACGTGAGACAGATCGTAGTCCACATCAATGTAATTGTCGTGGAATGTAGCGTTCTGTTCCGGATCCAAGACTTCCAACATCGCAGAACTTGGGTCTCCATGCACGTCACTGCTCAGCTTATCTATCTCATCTAAGATGATAACAGGGTTAGACGAGCCCGCTCTAATCAGTCCTTTGATGATACGTCCCGGCATTGCACCGATATAAGTCTTTCGGTGACCGCGAATTTCGGCTTCATCGTGCACACCACCCAATGACATACGTACATATTTGCGTTTTAGGGCAGATGCAATCGACTTACCCAAAGATGTTTTTCCTACTCCCGGAGGGCCATACAGACAGATGATAGGTGATTTCATGTCACCTTTCAACTGAAGCACAGCCAAATGCTCAAGAATACGTTCTTTTACTTTCTCTAATCCGTAATGATCTCTGTTAAGAATGCGCTCTGCGTTCTTAATATTGAGATTATCAGTGGTATATTCGTTCCAAGGCAAGTCGAGCAACGTCTGGAGATATGTCAGTTGCACATTATAATCCGGTGATTGTTGATGAATACGCTCCAACTTTGAGAGCTCTTTCTCAAAGATATCACCAATCTCTTTGCTCCACTTCTTTTTACGGCCTTTTTGACGAAGTTCTACTATTTCATCTTCGGCACCACCACCTAATTCATTTTGGATGTTCTTTATCTGTTGTTGAAGGAAATATTCCTTTTGTTGGCGGTCAATATCCTCGCGTGTACGCATCTGGATATTTTGTTTGATGTCGGCCAACTGTATCTCACGGTTCAAAATCTGAACCAGCTTGTACATACGGTCTTTCAAGGAATCCATCTCCAACATCTTCATCTTTTCTTCTACAGAGAAGGGGAAATTAGAGCATACAAAGTTTACAAGAATCTCGGCATCTCCTAAATTCTTTATGGCAAATATGGTGTCGGGACTCAGTTTCTCTGATTTCTCTATGTATTTAGAAGTCAAGTCTTTACACATATCGAGTAAAGCTTTGAATTCAGTCTTGTTCTCAATCTCTCTTTCCTCTGTGATAGGTGTGATTTCACCCATCAAATAAGGTGAAGTTGAGGTTATCTTATCCAGATGGACTTTAGGACCATTCGATTGTAAGATAACGGTATTGTTTCCTCCAGGCATTTCGAACACCCGAAGGATTTGTGCAATGACTCCTGTGTGATAAAGGTCATTAAAATCAGGTTCTTCAGTCTCGGATTGAATCTGACAAACGACAGCGATAGGTTGTTTTTTCTTGTATGCGGCGTTAATCAACTTTTGTGTCGCAGGACGACCGACAGTTATAGGCATAACGACCGAAGGAAACATGACCATGTTACGCAAAGGCATGATAGGAATCTCTTTATCAAGGTCATTTAAGGAGATTGTTCCTGGATCAGTCTGTATCTCTGTTAGCATGGAAATATCTTCATCATTCTCGTTTCTCATCATGAAGTCGTTATATTTCTTTCTTGTACTCATACTTTCTTCAATAGTTAGCAATAATAGGGTTTGTTTTACCTTTGTAAAAGCGTACAAAGTTATATAATTCTCTTCGGATATCGAAAAACGGACCAATTAAAAATGTATAAAGTTCAAATATTCCTCTTTAATCTTGTCTCGTTGTATGAAATATCATTAATTTTACAGCCATAAAGTGCTTGTGATATGTCAGCAGATTCTTTTTCTTTTAAACAATTCACCGTCTATCATGACCGTTGTGCCATGAAAGTAGGCACTGATGCAGTCTTGTTGGGCGCGTGGGCAGATGTAGTTCAAGCACATCGTATATTGGATATTGGTACTGGAACAGGAATTATCGCGTTGATGTTAGCCCAACGATGCGACGCCGATATCACAGCAGTCGATTTGGATGAGAATGCGGTAATGCAAGCCAAAGAAAATGTACGACAATCTCCATGGGGAAATAGGATAGAGGTGGTTCAATATGACATCCGTGATTATTCCGTAAGTGTACGTTTTGATTGTATTGTTTCAAATCCTCCTTACTTCGTTGATAATTTGAAATCGCCTGACCAGCAACGGTCTATGGCTCGTCATACAGATTCTTTGAGTTATCGTGATTTATTGCGTAGTGTGGATACTTTGTTAAGTGTTGACGGTCGTTTTTCGGTAATTCTTCCTGCGGATGCTTTGGATTCTTTTTGGAGTACGGCGATGGAATTCAAGTTATATCCTTGTCGTCAACTTCAAGTTATGACAAAAGCGACAGCACCGGTTAAACGAATCTTATTGGAATTGCGTAGGCAGTCGACAGATTATTCGATGGAACGGTTGATTATGAGAGATGAATCGGGTGAATACAGTGACGCATACCGTAAACTCACCCAAGATTTCTATATAAAACTGTAATCACTGATTATTTTTTGATATTGATAGGACTTAAGCCTGTCAACAACTCTGATATCTGCTGCAAGAAGTTCGGAGTCTCTCGTTTCTCGTCTTCTGGAGTAGTAATAACGTTTAGTCCTTTAGGAACTATCTCAACATTTAATTCAGCTTCACCCATCACTGGATCTCCATCAATGTGAATGACAGATGGTTTTGCACGATGAATTGTCACACGTTTTGTTTGATATGTCTTGATACGTGAGTCTTGGTCAATGGTTTTATTGAACAAGCGGAAAGCAAGTGAAGGTACATCCAAGACAGTAAACGGCTCTAGGATAGTAATATCTAAAAGTCCGTCGGTCAGTGAAGCCTGCGGAGCGATATAAGCATTGTTTCCGTATTGGGAAGCATTTGCACAAGCAATCAAAAATGCTTTATGTTTGATAGACATTTCTTCGTTGACAATCTCATATGTCTCAGGTTTGTAGGTCAGACACTCTTTTAGGGTGTTTTGGATGTAAGTGATAGGACCTCTTTTGCCAGAATCTGCAAATTTTAGGCTAACGAATGCATCAAATCCTACGCCACAGGTGCAAAAAAATGGTTTGTTATTAATTTTTCCATAATCAATGCAAAGTCGATAGCCTTTGTTTAGAATAGCGATTGCGCTTAATGGATCTGTAGGTATGTGAAGATGTCTTGCAAGACCGTTACCTGAGCCACAAGGAATGATACCTAATGCAGAATTTGTATGGATTATGCCACGTGCAATCTCGTTGACAGTACCGTCACCACCCACAGCAACAATGATATCCGTATAAAATCTTGCCGCATTACGGGCAATTTCTTCGGCATGTCCGGCATAAGCAGTTTTGACAATCTGATAATCATATATGGAACGGTCGATGTGTTCCTCGATTTTCTTGATGATTGCCTCTTTGCCTTCGGTCCCTGACTTTGGATTGACAACGAATATGATTGTTTTTTTTAATCGCATATCGATATTTTCGGTAATGGAATCGTTTGCAAAGTTAATATTCTTTTGGATTGTTAGAGAGTGAAATCTGAAAGATTTCCATATCAAAATATTTTTTTTGGAAAAATGAGTATTATTTCTGATTATTTATTATCTTTGCAGCCTGGTTTGACGGCAAGAAGTGCGTCTTGTCTCAAACGGTTAGTTAATTCGATTATTAATTAAGTAAGTAAAACTTACACCATAGTCAAATAGGTATGGGTTTATTACAAGAAAAACTAAGTAAATATCGCGTTCCTCAAAAGTATCAAGCCTTAGGCGTATATCCTTATTTCCGTGAAATAGATAGTCATCAGGATACAGAAGTTACGATGGACGGGAAAAAGGTGTTGATGTTTGGTTCTAATTCATATATGGGACTGACATATGATGAGCGAATCATTAATGCTTCTATTGAGGCAACCAAGAAGTACGGTACAGGTTGTGCGGGTTCCCGTTTCTTAAATGGAACATTGGACTTGCACGTTCAGTTGGAAAAAGAATTGGCTGAGTTTGTAGGTAAGGAAGAAGCTCTAGTTTATTCCACTGGATTTAGTGTAAATGCTGGTGTTGTATCCGATTTGACTGACCGTAACGACTATATTATATGCGACGACCGTGATCACGCTTCTATCGTGGATGGCCGCCGCCTTTCTTTTTCTACACAATTGAAGTTCAAACACAACGATATGGAATCGTTGGAGAAAGAACTGAAGAAGTGTAATCCGGATGCTATTAAACTGATTGTCGTAGATGGCGTCTTCTCTATGGAAGGC
>CAMVLL010000115.1 GCA_947168315.1 uncultured Bacteroidota bacterium
TAATGATGGCATAATAATGGTTGCCTTCGTCAAATGGCTGGGTAGAGGTCCCTGTCCAATATCCTTCGGTATCCCTGGACATAGGGAAGACTATGCCATTTATTTGGAACTGAACCCTATACGCTTCTGGAGCATAGACCTGGTTACGGACATATCCTTGAGAATTGGCCTTGGGGTATTCTTTGCCCCACTGATTGGTAGAGAGACTAACAAAGTCTTCCTTCACTTCTTGAGCGTATGCGACACTTACTAGAACAAGGGTCGCAACAATGGCGGTGATAAATTTTTTCATAATATGTTCAGAATTTAATTGTTTATTTCGTTGCATTGTTTATAAATCCTTCAAATTAATATTTCTAAATCCACAATCGGTGGCCTGCCAGCTTCAGTACTGGTGCATCCACAGGGCGTCACCTTTCTCTGAAACGCCGTAGCTGATGAATACCAGTCGCGGCGCGCAGCTGTTGGTTGAACGGCAATCCTGGCCGAAGGTCTGCTGCTGAGAGTACTTAAACGCCATGCAAATGCTGCACTTAAATTATTTGCGATAGACCACAATCTTGCCTTTCTCTTTGCCCGGAATGACTTTCATCATAAGGGTGTTAGTAACCTTTGTGCCGATGCCCATCAAGGTGAGGGTAGCGATAACAGTAGGTTTAGGGCTAGGATTATTGGAGATAAGTTCCTTCTCGGTAAGTTCGCCGGCCCAAAGGACAGGACCGTAGGTATGGTTGAGTATCCATTCTCCCGGTGTGATGTCGTCAAAGACATACTCGTCATCACCGTCCTTAAGCATAACGATCTTGGTGTCGGCAGTCTGACGGTAGGCGAAACTGCCTCCCTGACCTGCGGTACGTTTGGCAATCTGGATTTCGGCACCGCATCCGAGGGTCGCAAGGGTGTTTTCTTTGTAGTTTTCGAGACCGTCATCGAACGCCTCGACCTCGAAGAAGTACTCTGGACCGGTATTGAGGCTGTGCATATACAAGGTATTCTTTTCGTATACTATATAGCTGTTGTACAGTTTATTGGGTTCGATGCCGTAACGAACGATATATCCATCTGCACCAGGAACGGGGTTCCAGAGAAGATTGGCTTCGCGTCGATCTTGAGGATTGCGGACAACCTTGATGTCTGTCACCTTGGTGGTCTTCATCTTGTCAGTGGTGCCAAAGATGCGGAGGTCTTTGATGCAGAACTTAGCCTTGTCGTAGGTTGCAACGTTGGTGACTTTCACATAACGGGCGATGACAGGTTTCTCGAACTCGTTGTAATCGTGTTTAAACTCGCGGTTATTCTCAGGCTTGCTGATGACTTTAGTCCATGATTTACCATCGTTGGAAACGAAAACCTCATAACACTGATAACGGGTGTCTGGCCCCGGAGCTGGTGCTGCACTCATCCCAGGACCTCCCATACCTCTAGTAGGGCGGGGCAGTTGTTCTGCACCGAGGTGATCCCAGTTAATCTGGATGGCGTTGATACTGGCGGTTGCACCGAGGTCAACCATAAAGAACTCACCTGGATTGCCGGTTTCAGCAGCCCAGCAGGTGAGGAAGTTCTCGTCAAGGGCGTTCACCGGTAGGTTATTGCCAAAGGTTGAAGAGACCTCAGCTCGTTTCTTGTACGACAGAAGCTTCCAGTCAGTGTAGTTGTCGGCACCACCAACCTTTCTCTCGGCAGGGTAGTACTGGGGATAATCGCCGAAGCTGGTGTTTGAATACATCACGCCATCTTCGTCAACTGCAGTAGGATATATTGCGAGTTCGGAGCCTCGACCATTCTCGCCGTAGTGTGCAGGTATCATACAGATAGTCCAGAGATTACCTTTCTTGTCATGGAAAGTGCTGCCGTGACCGGCACCTACTTGGAAGCCACTGGTCTTGAAAGTCAAAGGATTATGTTCGGAATAGATGAAAGGGCCAGTAGGACTGTCTGATACATAGACTCCGTGCGAGTAGGAGATGAATTCAAGGCCGATGGCGGCATATTGCAGGTAATATTTGCCGTTGTGCTTAGTCATCCAAGGGCCCTCGATCCATGGTAACTCCTCTGGATTGTACTCTCGGCGACCGTTAAAGATGGAGTAGATCACATCCTCAGGCTTACGTACCTCGAATCCGTGGTTTTTGATGTCGCTGAAGAACAGCGGTTTTGGAGTGTATTTTTCCTTGAAAGTTTTAGTATCGAGTTCGACGACATGGAAAGGCATGATCTGTGACCATCCGAAATACATGTACAGTCGACCATCGTCGTCGGCAAAGAGGTTGGCGTCACCATATCGGTCGCTACTCAGTTCTCCTATCTTTTCCCAAACTCCCTTTTTAGGGTCTATAGCCTTGAATACGTTTCGGTTGTTCATAGAACAGCCAATAAGTTCACCATTGAACTCACAGACGGATACTATTCCGCCAGGATAGTTTGGTGCATCGACATAAGTCCAGTTCTGGAAATCCTTGGAGTACCAGTATCCTTTCCTCTGGGAGACAAATAGATAGTAGTCGTCCTGGAAGATCAGGACAACTGGCTCGCCGCCGCGATAGCCACGTTCGTGGCCTACGAGTATGTCGAGCGGGTTGGCAAAGGTGTGCCTGGTTTGTGTCTGGGCAGAAATGCTTGAAAATAGAGCGCATGTCACGGTAAGCGCAATAAGAATCCGACAAAGTTTCATAGGTTATTTATTATGGTTAATATTACAAGGTTATGTATGCAGCGTAAAAACTATACCTGCATAAAATAGTATATCTTTTTGTTATAATATTTTCTCTTTCATCGTTCATTTTGTATGAATTCTTTTACCGTATCAGATGCAGCTTGTTGACAAGTAATGCATTGTTATCGGTTAAATGTACATTTCTAGAATTCGTACACAATTTTATTCCGATAATACTTGTATGATATGTCTGGCTATTAATGTTTCAAACCATGTGCATGCAATAGTATATCTTCCAGCTCGTCAATAAGTGTGTCATGTTCAAAACTCATCAAGAACAAAGATGTACATTTAATAAGTAAAAATCTGGTTGTATTCTTTACTTTTTATCTACAAATAACACTCTTTTACTCTTACAAATATAACATTATTTTTTATTCAAACCTCGTTCTACTTAGTATTTAACTTAAATATTGAATGGAATTATTTAACATTACCATTCCGTTAACTTAAAGAATTAACATATCCCCTACATGGGGAAATTGAAAAGTATCCTTCACCTTCACCAACCTTGTAACTAATTGATTTTCAGTTATGAGATATTTTCAATGGTGAACCTTCATCCTTCACCAAGCCCAAAATGCGCATTTAAGGTCACGTACATATTTTTTACTTAGTTGCGATTTTATTAACTTATTATTTTGGAGTTAAGGGATTAGATAAGCTAATTTCCTATAGTGAGAGGTGCAAAGCACTTATGATAAGCCCCCCATTCAAAAACTCGATATTTGGCTACAAAAACTTGATATTTGACTATAAAAACTCGATGTTTGGGTGAGATAATACGAAGATTGAAAATAATTACTCAATAATGATAACTCAAAATATCGACAAAAAATGCAGCCATCTCTGACTGCATTTGAAAATGTTTTGGGTTTGAAATGGGTAATCCAATTATCCCTTTTTATTTCTTGCCAACTAAAAGGTTTAACTGCTCTTGTGGCTTCAAAACATTGTTGACAGGTTGTTTCTGACCTTTAATCTTGGCTGTTGCCACACCTTTGATATCACGGCTGGAAGCACCTACCTTGAAAGTGTAAAGTCCACTGTCGACAATCCACGCACTTTGTTTGGTGTTGAAGGAGGCCAGATCCGACTTCTTGATTTCCATCGTCAACGTTTCCTTTTCACCTGGCTTCAACTCACGTGTCTTGGCAAATGCTTTTCATGTGTATATTATTTTTTATCCCAATCATCTAAATTAGCTTTTTCTTTTACGATGCTAGCGATATCAGATGGTAGGTTAGGAAAGAAAGTCATTCCGGTAATGCGCTCTACTTGTTTGATACTATTAACGTAAAAGTCTTTAGGCCGGTTCCCTTCGGTATTTCGGCAAATAAAACCAATACCTTTGGGCTTACCGTTGAGGCACATCACAACTTTGAAAAAAGCCTCAGGTACTACTACCTTATTTATACCAATCGTTTCATGTTCCTGTCGGAAGAGGATAGGACCGCAAACGATATATACATCTCCGTATTTTTTTGCCCATCGCCGGCATGCCGTTTCAATTTCATTCCAATCTCCACTATTCAACCGTCCATGTTGTGGACAACAGTTAGTCATAAGAAAAGTATCGTACATTGCTTTGCTCGACCATTTGTTATCTCCTGCTGGACACATATGTCCATGCGTCCATCCACTTCCGCGATAGTCATTTCTAGTTGCACGAGGTTCAGGTACTTCCTCATCTTCATGCCAAGCATTACCTGGACGTTTCACAACTCCTTCAGTGTGTTGGGCAGTGAGATGCCAGGCTACCCAATTGGGAATCTTAGTATCTTTATTATACGATACTACATAATTTGATCTGTACAAAATCTGTTCTGATACGTTCTTTAAAGGAAGAGGAATATCGAATCCTTTGTATTTCAAAGTTGTGCTGCATGTTAGGAATACCGTAAGCAACACCAATAGTGTAATGGAAAGCCACTGTCTTTTCATAATACTATTATTCCTTGTAAGTAAGTACCAGAATATGTGAGAGTTTCTCTTTCTGAATAGAGAGTTGAGCTGACAGGATGAATGCTTGTAACTTCTGTGCTCTCTCCAATATGAAGTCAGAGAGGAGTGATGTGTAGCGACCACTTTTCTCCTTTACCTTATTCATGTCGGTTACCATGATGTACGAAGCCTCAGGAGAGAGGGTGGAGACACATTGCTGGAACAAAGGATATTTACTTTGTTCATCAATCTTCTCATTGATATACGAAGCGATGGAGTCATGTTGGGCAGAAACGACTAGACTATCCTCCTTGATGTTTGGTAGTTTGTCCAGTTTCTCCGACAAAAGTGCCGTAAAAGTGTTTGGATGATGGAAATATGTTTCTCCGGAAAGGTAAACTACTTCGCTGTTGATGTGAAAGTCATATTCATGCCATGTCCCCTCCTCATTCAGCATTGGCATAAAAGAGAAGCGGGAATACAAAGTAAGGTAATTATGTGCCTTTTTGTTTTCACGAGCCTGTTTCAGTATCTCATCTTGGTCGATCCCGTTCATATCTGAATAAGTGTCGATAATCTGTTCTATCAGATTCTTTTGGAAACTCATGACATAAAAGCCATCATCTTTGAATGTCGCAAGGAACTGACCGTTTAGGAGCGGATAAATAAGGATATTTTTCTTGCGGTATTTCTCTTTTTTCGGAGAAATACGTTTATTGCTATCATTTTCGAGTATATATTCTATAAACCGTTTCCCCTCATTGTTGGTCCGGACATACAATACCTCACCGTCATCACTCATTGTCGGATTATAGCTGATCAGAATTCTACTGATGAGGTTACTGATACCATGTTTATTCTCCATATTTGACTCCATAAGGCGATGGAAGAATAAATGTGAGATACTGGAGTTTTGGAAATTATGGAGTTCCTTTAGAAAACTGATTTCTTCGTAATCAGAAATGAAGAAGTTCAGATTGTCGCTTTCCAACAAAGCAATGCAGTCTTTCGGGACTAATGTGTATAAATCAAATTCGTGGCTTTTATCCGTATCTGTCAATCGGATAAATTCAAAAGATCCTACCGCTAAACAAAACAAGAGGATTGAAACAATCACTCCAATTTTTGCCACTTCCTTTAATTTCATACCTTTCTATTAGGGTTCGTTTGCAAATATAGGTATAAAATTAAGAAAAAAAAACAATTGACGGGCTTTTTTTAAAAAATAATAAGATTTTAATGTCTGATATGCTTTCGCCTACCGAGTAAAAGTTTTTTATCTTCTTCGAAAGCTTGGCGAGTTTCATCGTCAAAGATATATTCCCAGTTATCGGTAATTGGAATCTCAACAGGGGTTTTGGCTTGAGCAAAATAGTCGTTGATGCACGACCGGATGTCTTTCTGTGAGATCATAACAATTCGTTTCGAAAGCTCCTGCATACTTAGTCCGGCACCATCGGTCAACAATCCGCCACCACCGCTTCCGATGTACGAATTGACAGCTACCAGGTAAGTTTTATCATAGTCAAAAGGCTCTCCTTTGGCGTCGGTCAGGATGCTTACCTTTTCACCCATCGGCTTAGTAAGGTCGACCACATACCGAATGCCTGCAGCAGTAATCAAGAACGGACTGAACGCACCAATATAATGCTTATTTCGTGATTTGATAATGTAAAGCACCTTTCCGAACGAATCTTCCATTTCAAGGTTTGTAAGCAAATCGTAAGAACGTTCCAAGGCACCACGTACTTCTTTTCCTGTCAAGCGGAATACTTCAATGAGGTTTTCATAACGATATAGTTTAAAAATATCTCTGATATGGATATCTCCTGCGTGGATGACTTCGTCGTAGGTCAGAGGAGCGGAGAGGGATATGTCGACATTTACATGGTTAATCTGTACGGTGTGCAGGAGTGTTCCCAGAGGAGATGGACCGAAGAAATAGTCGATTGTATAAATCGGTGTGTTCAGTTCTCCGATTTTCTTTGATACAAATTCCTTAACTTGGTTTTTGTAGTTATTATATCGTTGTGAGAACGTCAGATCGGTTGGGTATTCTTTAATAGAAACCAGCTGTCCACTTACCTGTTCGATATGCGTGCCTTCGTCACTGACAATACATGTGACAACTGCCTCAGCTACTTGCATGGTTCCTCCACCAGCATTCAAAGCCCAAATGGTTTTTCCGTCAACTTGATTCGTAATCTCCACAGCACAAGCACGATGATCGTGTCCGAAGAAGATAAGATCGAAACCTGGAACATGGGAAGCAATCTCCTCAGCTGCATTTTCATTAAAGCCATTTAAGCCTTCTTCTTTCAATCCGGTATGAAACAAACCTACCATAATGTCGGGTTGTTCTTCTTGTCGGATAAACTGAACCCATTTGCGAGCCGACTCTACGATATCATCAAAGTAGATACCCGACCATAATTGTTCAGGAAGCCACATGGGGATGGCGGGAGTAATCAATCCAAGAAGAGCAATGCGGATTCCGTCTTTCTTGATAATGGTATATGGTTTCGCATATGGCTGATGGTCGGCACTTCGAATGATATTCGCACCTAAGATAGGGAAATGGCAGTCGTGTACCCACTTGTCGTATACGTCATGACCTACTTCAAAGTCATGATTACCGAAGGCAGCAGCGTCATATCCCATGAAATTCATGATATCGGCAGCCAGATGAACTTCATTCTTGGCAATGAAATTGGCAAAATAGGCACAAGATCGGAAGAGCGTCGTGTAGGGAAAGAGTGTAGATCTCGGTGGTCGC
>CAMVLL010000116.1 GCA_947168315.1 uncultured Bacteroidota bacterium
TACGATGTTTTCTGTTCTGTCTCCGATGATGCATGAGCCAATTGGAATCGTTCAAATCATAATATATTGAACGTGCCAATGGGGACTATCTACTACCCAGGCAACCCTGAACTAAGTTTCTGGTGTCCAAATGTCAACATATTCCGTGATCCAAGATGGGGACGTGGACAAGAGACATGTGGTGAAGACCCTTACATGAATGCCGTTTTAGGTGTTCAGACCGTACTAGGCATGCAAGGTAACGACTCAAAATATTACAAAACTCATGCATGTGCAAAACATTATGCTGTTCACAGCGGTCCGGAACCTCTCAGACACTCCTATAATGCTTCTGTATCTATGCGCGATTTATGGGAAACTTATCTACCAGCATTCAAGGCGTTGGTAAAGAAAGGTAATGTAAGAGAGGTAATGTGTGCCTACAACCGTTATGAAGGTACGCCATGCTGTACGAGCGACAGATTGCTTATCGACATTCTCAGACGAAAATGGGGTTATGATGGAATTATACTAACCGATTGTGACGCTATCAACAACTTCTACACTAAAGGTCAGCATGAGACTCATCCAGATCCTCTATCTGCAGCTGTTGACGCAGCTCTTCATGGCACCGATTTGGAGTGTGGTAAAGTGATGATGGTACTAACAGAAGCTCTTGACAAAGGGCTTATTGACGAGTCTGTTCTTGACGAACACCTTCGAAGGACACTTTTGGGACGTTTTGAATTAGGTATGTTCGATCCCGCCGAAACGAT
The DNA here is from genome assembly GCA_947168315.1 of uncultured Bacteroidota bacterium. Taxonomy (GTDB): domain Bacteria; phylum Bacteroidota; class Bacteroidia; order Bacteroidales; family Bacteroidaceae; genus Phocaeicola. The sequence continues at coordinate 756 of CAMVLL010000116.1, forward strand.
ACCATGGGCTAACATAAAAGCTGATGTAATAAGTAGCGAAAAGCATAACCAATTAGCGCTTGAGGCTGCTAGAAAATCGATTGTTTTGTTGAAGAACAACGGAGTTCTTCCTCTAAGCAAAAACATTAAACGTCTGCTCGTGGTAGGTCCTAATGCTGATGATTCCAAATTACTGAACGGTAACTATGGCGGTACACCTACTCAAGAGCACACCCACTCCCTTCTCGATGGAATAAAGTCGGCCTTTCCTCACACAGAGATTGTCTATAACAAAGCCTGCGAACTTAATGATGAATATACTACGGTTCCACATCTTGGGGACTTTAACGATGGTAAGGGCGTAAAAGTGGAATTCTATAATAACAAAAACCGAGAAGGAGAGCCTGTTAACACAGGATACTACAAACAATTGAATTTCAGCACCTATGGAGCATGGAGTTTTGCTGATGGTGTAGATAGGGATAACCTCTCTGTTCGCATTTCAGGAAAATATATCTCTAATTTCGATGGAGAGATGAAGTACTACTTCAATACCGACAATGGTTACGTCTTGAAAATCAATGGGAAGGTAATAGAAGAAGCCAAGCCTCAACCAATGAGATGGGGACCTATGCGTCGAGCTATAGAATACAAAAACTTTGACGTGAAAGCAAATGAGACATATTATGTAGAGGTAGAATACAATCATGACAATGCCAATTTCGCCATGCTTCGTGGCGATATCTGCGAACGAAACCTAATTGAGTTCGATAACTTAGTCAAGGAAGGAGCTCAATCAGATGCCATCATTGTCATAGGAGGTATTTCAGCACAGATGGAAGGTGAAGGTGGTGACAAAGCCGATATCAATCTTCCAAAGGTACAGCAAAAGCTTCTTAAAGCAATGCATTCTACAGGAAAGCCTGTAATAATGGTCAACTGTTCAGGATCCGCTATTGCATTTGGAGATATTGAAGGTGATTATGACGCATTGCTTCAAGCATGGTATGCCGGACAAGGAGGATCAAAGGCGTTAGCTGAAATTTTGTCAGGCGATTGTAACCCTAGCGGAAAACTACCTATTACTTTCTATGCTTCGAACGATGACCTTCCTGACTTTCTTGATTATAGTATGGATAACCGCACTTATCGTTATTTCAAGGGTAATCCGCTGTATGCTTTCGGATATGGTCTTTCATACACCTCTTTTGAATATGGTAAAGGTAAGTTGTCGGCCAAGAGCATGAAGAAAGATGGGAAAGTAACCATTATGGTGCCAGTGACTAACACAGGTAAGATGGAAGGAGACGAAGTCGTGCAGGTTTATGTGAAAGTCCTCGACTACAAGGATGCTCCTATCAAATCGCTTAAAGGCTTCCAGCGTATTCACCTCCTCCCCGGAGAGACAGGTAAAGCAGTGATAACTCTCGACAGCGAGGCCTTTGAATATTATGATCCAAGTATCGACGAACTCTCAACGCGCAGTGGACAATACAAAATCCTCTATGGTTGTTCGTCACTTGATAAGGACCTCCAAAGCATTGATTTTGTAGTGAAATAAAAGAATTCAGACTTGAAGATTTAGAAGTAAGTAATGCTTTAAAACAATTAGTTTGATTCGTTAAGTATAATTGTTATTTTTGTAAAGATAATAAACTTTCACCTTTGTGGAAAGTCCAAGAAATAATTACTAAATAAATGCTACCATGAAAAAAGTGCTTTTTCTTTTGGCAATCACACTTTGCTTATCTGCAACAGCACAGAAGAAAGTCATTAACTCCAAAACGTCCTATGCTCGTGAGGTATTACAACCTTACGTTGACCGTGGCGAACTTCCAGGAGCCATCAGCATTTTCTTCAACAACGGAGTACAGGAAATATGTTGTGTGGGCTATGCCGACGTAGAAAAGAAGCGTCCTATCCGACTTGACAATGTTTACATGCAGTGTTCCCAAACGAAGGGTTTCTGTGGCGTAACTATTGCTAAATTAGTCGAAGAAGGAAAGCTTTCGCTTGATGATCCTGTTTCGAAATATCTACCAGAGTTCAATGAGTTATGGGTACAAGACAGTGATAAGGATGGTGTTAAAACGTTACACAAGGCTAAGAATGTGCTTACCGTTCGTATGGTGCTTAACCATACCGGTGGTTTCCCTTTTGAGATCAGTGCCAAGCGTAACGATGTTCGAGGCGGAGGCTGGTCAGGCGGAGCACCTATCCGTCAGGTAGCATCAATCGCTGCAGCATCTCCATTAATGTTTGAGCCAGGCACGAAAGATTTATACTCCAATACAGGTATTGATATAGGTGCTGCTATTGTCGAAGTGATAACAGGGATGAAATGGGAGAATTATTTGAAGAAAGAAGTGCTCGACCCTTTAGGTATGAAATCATCTTGGTTTTGGCCTACAGACAAACAACTGAAGAAACAGATAGAAATGTACGACACCCATGAAGGTGCTCCTGCAACCTATCGTCGAGAAAACGGTTGGGAGCAACGTCCATACAACGATAAACATGTATTTGCTTCAGCTGGAGCAGGCCTTTGGACAACAGCAAAAGATCAACTAAAATTCTATAAGATGCTGATGAATCTCGGTATGGGTGATAATGGCGTACGCATCTTGAAGGAAGAAACTGTCAAGTCAATCCTCGCTGTTTCAACCCGTCCTGAAGGATTAGGGGGGTATTCGCTGGGATTAAATGCTCCAAAGAAAGATGGAGAGAATGAATGGTTTGGGCACGGTGGAGCCTGGGGTACCAACTGCATGGTCAATTGGCATAAAAAGCAGCTCAAACTATGGGTCGTACAGTTAAACGGTTCTCAACCATGGAACGATGCCGTGAACAAAGCTGCTGAGAAATTCTTCTCACAAGCAATCGACACTTCCGGCATTGATGCCTACACTGGAAGAACAAAATAATTTGTTTACTTATACAATAAATCAATTCACACTTAAAAATAGATAACAATGAAGCAAGTCATATTAATTCTATCTGCCATCATAATGGTAGCATGCTCGAGTCCTGAGGGGTCGGACTTCAAGTTGAATGAATTAGAATACTTCGAACGTCAAGGCGTCAATGTATTGGTGTTCAGTAACACGTTCTCGGGTGGATTCAACGATGAGAAAGATTCCGGAATAGAAATCATCCATCATGGTGTACGTACTATTCAAGGAGGAGCAGTCCGTCTTTCAAACACGCCGGAACAGTGGGATTTAGTACCACAAACCACGGATCGCAAAGTTAATCCTGAGACAGGAAGTATTGAGGTGGCACTGCGTTATCCTGATTACGATTTTGATTCTCGTATAGTCACATCAGCAGAAGGGAAGAGTATCCATATTGATATCTACTTGGACAAGCCTCTACCAACAGCACTTGAAGGAGAAGCAGGTTTCAATCTCGAGTTTTTGCCTTCCCAATATTGGAATAAGGCCTACTTGATAGATGGCAAACCGAATCGTTTTCCACGCTATTCTGCAAGTTTGACAACGACTCGTCCAAACGAAGAAAAAGTAAAGCAGTTCAAAGGATACCGAACTTACGATGACCGTGGTACAAATCGCTTTATAGAACCGCTTCCTATTGCTACCGGACACACATTTCTCGCTGCCCCGGATGACCCAGAGCGTATGATTAAAGTCAGCTCAGAGGATGCCGAACTACTCTTATATGACGGTCGTTTGTTGGCACAAAACGGATGGTATGTTTTGCGTAGTCTATTGCCTGCAGGAAAGACAGGAAAAGTATTGAGCTGGACCATTGAACCGAATGCTGTTGAAGGTTGGATCCGACAACCAAACGTAGGTTTCTCACAAGTAGGATATCTCCCATCACAACCCAAGGTGGCTGTTATTGAGTTGGATAAAAAAGATAAGTTACAATCGAAAGCTGAAGTCTATCGTGTTTGTGAAGATGGCTCAACTAAATGTGTGTTCTCCAACACTGTCAAATTATGGGGTGACTACTTTAAATATAAGTATGCGAAGTTTGATTTCACTTCTGTCCAAGAACCGGGTGTTTATTTCTTACGCTATGGAGATGTACGTACCAACGATTTTATCATCGATGAGAATGTATACGACCATATCACAGACGCTACCAGTGATGTCTGGATTCCAATCCACATGAATCATATGACTGTCAACGAAGGCTATCGCGTATGGCACGGTGAGCCCTTCAAAGAAGGATATCTCCAAGCGCCTGAAAATACCGACCATTTTGACATACACAGTCAGGGTATTATTGACACTAAATACAAGGGATTACAATTGATTCCAGGACTGAACATTGGTGGCTTTTTCGATGCTGGTGACTTCGACATCGAAACTGGTGCCAATATCGGTGTAGTTCAGAATCTTGTTTCCGACTGGGAGCGCTTTAAACCATTGAGGGATGAGACTTTCGTCAGCCAAGAACAGCGTTATGTAGATCTTCATCGACCGGATGGTGTACCAGATGTGTTGCAATATATCGAACACGGTACATTAAACTTAGTGGCACAAGCTGAGAACATCGGCCATATGGCCCAAACTTTATCCAACTCGGTATTGGATAACTATCACCACCTTGGTGATGCAGCATCCATCACAGATGGCTTACACTACGATCCACGTCTGAAGCCTTACGAAAAATCTGCAGATGGCAAATCCAGCGGTACACCGGACGACATGTGGGCCTTTACCACTCGCAATCCAGGTCGAGATCTTCAAGCAGCCACGATGTTTGCCGCTGCAAGTCGGGCATTAAAAGGATACAACGATGACCTTTCTCGTCGAGCTTTGACACAATCAAAACGGCTAATGAAAGAAGGGACTGAATTATTAGCAAAAAATCAGGCAAGCTCCAACCAGCGTGGCCGTGGTGGATTCGGCAATATGTCAACAAATCTACAACTTTACGTTTCTACAGGAGAGCAGCATTACCTGGACGATTTTGTAAAACAGGTTTGGCCAGCACTTGATCGTAATGCAAACTTTGCAATCCAGTCGGCTCTCGATGCCATTCCATATCTTGATGCGTCCTACAAAGAACGTTTGCGTCCATATGTTGAAAAATACAAAGTCTATATGGACAGTCTAGATATACAGAACCCTTATGGAGTACCTATCGGTTTAGGAAACTGGGCAGGAAGTGGTAATGTAGTGAGTTTCGGTACGACGGCCGCCTTTGCAAGCAAATATTTCCCAGATATTATTGGGCCCGAATATGTACTCAAGGCTGCCGGCTTTTTGTTTGGTTGTCATCCATACCATAACTATTCGTTGGTTGCTGCGGTCGGTGCTACACGCCCGAAGGAAGTTTTCTATGGAAACAACCGTGCAGACTTCTCTTTCATTCCTGGCAACGTGGCTCCGGGACTTCTTTTCCGTCAACCAGACCATTTCGAGAACTATGACGATTGGCCATTCCTGTGGGGACAGAACGAAGGTACCATTGGCGGTAATACCAGCTACCTCATCTTTGGAGCAGCATTACAGAATTTACTTGGCAGATAAAAGTATAGAAAGGTATGGAAGAGAACAAAGAGACAGGTCGAAAAGTCACGATAAATCTTTTGAAGGCAAATATCTTCTCCTTAATACTTATGGGAGTATCTGCCCTTGTGCTCTTTTCCCTTTTCTTTATGATTTGGAAAGAGCGCAAATCAATGGACGAAATCTTTAACTTTTCAGTCAACGGACTTGTAATAATTATCTTAGTAGTTATAGGAATCGTAATACATGAGTTGATTCACGGACTGACATGGGCATATTATGCCAAAAGTGGATGGAAAAGCATTAAAATCGGTATGATGTGGAAGACACTAACGCCTTATTGCCATTGCAACGAGCCATTGCTCATTCAAAAATATAAGATTGGTGTTATCATGCCGTGTATCGTCTTAGGAATTATCCCTGCCATTATTGCACTTGCGATCGGAAATCTGTTATTACTCATCTGGGGTATCATTTTCATCACCGTAGCAGCTGGAGATATCTGGATGGTATGGCTTCTTGGCAAGGAGAAATCGGACAGTATGATTATTGACCATCCAACAGAAGCCGGATTCTACGTTATTGAAGAACAAGACTAAAGAATATACGATGGAAGCAAAGTAAATCATTGCATCATTATGAAATAATGAAAATCATGCTTAAGAGAACCTTTGTAACAACAGTTATCATAAACCTATTCTTTATAACGTCGGCTCAAACGCCGTCCGAATATGTCAATCCGTTTATCGGTGCATCTACGAATATAGATGCCGCAGGTGCTTATCATGGTTTGGGAAAGACTTTCCCTGGTGCGACTACGCCCTTTGGGATGACACAATTAAGTCCCCAAACCATTACAGGAGGTGACAACGGTCCTGGTTATAGCTACGAACACACGACTATTGAAGGCTTTTCCATGACGCAGATGAGTGGTATCGGTTGGTATGGGGATTTAGGCAATTTTCTCGTCA
>CAMVLL010000117.1 GCA_947168315.1 uncultured Bacteroidota bacterium
GATGGCACGTAGTAATTATTATGTTCCGCAATCGGATGCATACGAGGATATTTGGATAGTCGAGGACCATGCAGCAGAATGGAACATTAATCCGGACTGTGTGGGTATCATGGGCTTCTCGGCGGGAGGTCACCTTGCTTCAACGGTGGCAACTCATGCTAAACCAGAGGTGATGCCGGCGTTCCAGATTTTGTTCTATCCGGTCATTTCCTCAGATCCTGCCATCCGTCATCATGGTTCTATCGTTAACTTGCTGGGAAAAGATGCTTCACAAGAATTGTTGAATTTGTATAGCAACGACTTGCAGGTGACCGAGAAGACTCCGCGTGCTTTCCTCGTACTGTCGGATGATGACCTTACCGTGCCTGCATTGAACTCTGCACGTTACTATTCTGCCTTGAAAGCACATAAGGTTCCGGCAACAATGCATGTCTACCCGAGTGGCGGACACGGTTGGGGACTAAATGAAAGTTTCAAGTATCACACCCAGATGTTGGAAGAGTTACGGGCTTGGTTGCATACTTTCTAAAAAAAGTGGGAAATTTCTGTAGTTTTTTGAAGTTCGTCTTCGTCTAAAGGTAAAAACGAAAGATGAAATGAAAACATTAGACTCTACATTTGCGCAGATGGTGCGGGAACATAAGAATACAATTTACACCGTATGTTATATGTTCTCGCAAGATGAAGATGAAGTGAACGATCTGTTCCAAGAGGTATTGATCAACCTTTGGAAAGGTTATGAGTCGTTCGAAGGACGAAGTGACATACGGACATGGATTTACAGAGTGAGTTTGAATACCTGTATCTCTCAGGACCGTAAGAAAAAACGGAGGTCGGCTGTCGAGCTGGATATGAATGTCAATCTGTTTAAGGATAATGATGAAGATACCAAACAGATTCGGATGCTCTACCGGCGAATTAACAAGTTGAAACCTTTCGACCGTGCAATCGTTTTACTTTGGCTGGAGAATATGAGCTATGACGAGATCGGAGCTGTCGTCGGAATTACTTCAAAAAATGTTGGAGTTCGTCTTTACAGGATAAAGGAAGAGTTAAAACAAATGTCGGACAATTAAAATCTACAGAAATGGAAAACAATACTTTTGAAATGGAACAGTTGAAGGAGCAGATTGCTATCTTGAACAAGAAGTTGGATCATGAAACCATTGTGAATGAGAATCTCTTGAGGAATGCGATGTCCTCGAAGATGCGTAACGCAAATAATTATGCTTGGATTGACCTGGCAATGGGAGTCGTTGCTGTACTATTATTCTTCATTATCTATATATTTGGAGAATGTTCAGGTTGGTTCTTCTTATTCACGACCTTAATGCTTGCCGTCTCGGTTATTATCGGCTTTATGACGAACAAGGTGAAGTCGGATGATTTGATGAACGGTGATCTTGTGGAAGTAAAGAAAAAGGCTTTATTGATGAAGCAACAGAAGCGAAAGACATTACTATACTATAGCATTCCTGTCATTTTGGTATGGCTCCCATGGGCTATCTATGATATCAGCTACCGTAATCATCCTGATTTCTTCTGGGGACATGCTATTTCGATGATAATCGGTGGTATTATTGGTGGTCTTATTGGGTATCGGATGTATTGTAAGATGCAAAAGAATGTAACGGAAGTATTGGATCAGATAAAGGAACTTGAGAAAGAATAACATGTTGATTGTAATAAAGGGCCTCACTTCAGAACGAAGTGAGGTTTTTTGTTGTAATATAATAAAAAAATGAGCGGTTTGTCCGCTCATCCACCAAGAACCCCCAATTACGGGGTTCTGTTTCTGTCTCGTCAGTTGTGTCTCTCTCTTAATAATCTAAAACTTAATCCTATTGAAAAAACAATCTTCTTTCTAGTTATTGGAACTTTTAACGTTCACAGCACAAAGATATAATAGATTTCTTTGAAATGCAAATGTTTTTGAACAAAAATTAAGTAAAAAGATAAATTTATTGACATAAGTCAACAAAATCTTAGTTTTTGCTTTCAATCGGGAATAGTCCTATTTCTTTTGCTTTCTCCATCATAAAGGCAAAAGCCGCATCGTGTTCGTTAGGAATAGTACCTTCAAGAATAGCTTCTTTGATGGCACTCTTCAAGTCTCCAATCTCGCGGCAAGGTTGTAAGCCAAATGTTTGCATGATTTCTTCGCCATCGACAGGTGGTTGGAAGTTACGGATACGGTCTTTTTCTTCTATGTCCTTCAGTTTCTGGCGCACTAACTTGAAATTGTCGAGGAATTGTTGCTTGCGTACCTCGTTTTTCGAGGTGATATCGGCTTCGCACAATGTCATCAAGTCGTCAATGTCGTCACCTGCCTCGAAAAGCAGACGGCGTACAGCTGAGTCAGTAACCTCGTCATCGGCAATCACGATAGGACGCATGTGTAGTCCAACTAACTTTTGGACATATTTCATTTTCTCGTTCATAGGAAGCTTCATCTTGCGGAAGATTTCCGGAATCATTTTCTCGCCGACAAAGTTATGACTATGGAAAGTCCAACCCACAGCTGGGTCCCAACGTTTGGTCTTTGGTTTGGCAATGTCGTGCAATAGTGCTGCCCAACGAAGCCATAGATTATCCGTATGCTGGGAGATATTGTCTAATACTTCCAATGTGTGATAGAAGTTATCCTTATGTGCTCGTCCGTTTTTCTTCTCAATGCCTTGCAAAGCCACTAATTCAGGGAAGATAAGTTCTAGCAAACCGCAGCGGTCAAGGTCGATAAATCCTTTTGAAGGAATTGGAGAGAGGATGATTTTATTCAGTTCATCAGCTATCCGCTCTTTTGATATGATCTGGATTCGTTCCTTATTGCGTGTCAGTGCTTCAAAAGTCTCATCCTCAATGTAGAAGTTGAGTTGCGTGGCAAATCGGATGCAGCGCATCATTCTAAGAGGGTCGTCGCTGAACGTGATATCCGGGTCGAGCGGGGTACGGATGATTTTGTCGTTCAAGTCGTCCAGTCCATAAAAGGGATCAACCAATTCCCCGAAACGCTCTTTGTTCAAACATACTGCCATAGCGTTGATGGTGAAGTCGCGTCTGTTCTGGTCATCTTCCAAGGTCCCGTTTTCTACGATAGGCTTACGACTGTCGTGGCTATACGATTCTTTGCGTGCTCCGACAAATTCCACTTCGGTGTGGTGGTACTTGACTTGAGCTGTTCCGAAGTTTTTATAGACAGCAAGATGTGCACTTTTCCCCAACCGACTGGCTAGAGCTGTCGCAATCTCAATGCCACTTCCAACGACAACCACGTCAATGTCGGTAGACGGGCGGTGTAAGAATATGTCACGGACATATCCGCCTACAACGTAACATTCCATGCCGAGTTCGTCGGCAGTTTCTGAAATCTGTTGGAATATCTTATCTTTGAAATGCTCTTTCAGTACCATAATCTCTAAAGTGGTGCAAAATTACGATTAAACGAGTGAAAAGCCAAATTTATTTGGTGTTTTCCGAGTGTGAGTAATTTGGGCGTGAGCCAAAATTACGAGTGAAAAGCCAAATTTATTTGGTGTTTTCCGAGTGTGAGTAATTTGGGCGTGAGCCAAAATACGTACTTTACAATTTTATTAAGACAGTGTTAATAATAAGAATTTTTTTACTAAATTGCATCCCAAATTATTATGCGACAAATAAATAAACAAAATGATCATATGAAAACCCTCAAGAATTTGTTATTCCTGTGCTCTCTTGCAGTACTGACAGCCTGCTCGGATGATGCGTATTTACCTCAGTCAGAGGTTGTACCTACCGCGGAAAGTGGTTCTATTGATTATATCAGTATGACGGTTCCCGACATCGAGATTGACGATGCGACGACCCGTTCGAAACTTATCGATGATGGTACGGAATTGAAGTTCGTTTGGCAGGAGAACGATGCGATCGGCGTAGTACCAATGAATGGATGGTCACTTGGATTTCCAATCCATTCCGAGAATGCTCAGGGGAATACGGCTGTGTTCGATGGAGGTGACTGGGCCTTGAAGACAGACACCAAGTATGCAGCGTTTTTCCCTTTTGACAAAAAGATTTCGGAAAAGGATATCCGTCATATACCTATCGACTATACTGGTCAGACACAAGCCAATTGGATGAAATACGACTTTCTCGCAACAGGTGCCGTAAAGCCGAAGGACGGCGCGGTGAAGTTCACCATGAAACGTCTATCGACAATTTTGAAAATAAAGGCTGCATTCTACGCTAACAATATTAGTAAGATCCGATATGTCACATTGGTTGCTCCGGAACCTTTGTTTGGTGCCAAGGGAACACTGGATCTTTCGGGTAGCGAACCTGTTTATACGCCGGAAAATCTGACGAAATTCATCAATACAGATATGGGAGTGGATAAGAGTTTGTCCTCCTCCTCACAAATGATTTATTTCACGTTTTATTTGATGATTCCTCCGACCGACCTAAGCGGGAAGGAATTGAAGCTCATTTTTAATTCCGATTTAGAAACCGCAAAGGAAGCTACTTTCAACGGACAAAATTTTGAGGCAGGGAAAGCCTATTCCATAATTGTAAGTGCTAGTGATGCTTTTATCCGTAATTCCAACCTGATTGCAGCAGCTGGACTTAGTGACGTCGCAAATTATAAAGGTGTAAATGCATGGGCTTATCGCGAAAGGATTTTGCAAGTCAAGAGTATAAATGTTTCTAATTTGGATGATCCGACAGTCTGTGATGAGATTGGTTTCTTTAGAAATCTGGAAGAATTGAGATGTCCTGGTAATAAGATTACTTACTTGGATTTATCATACAATCCGAAGTTAACCAATTTAAGTTGCAACACTAACCAGTTGGCTTCCTTGGATGTTTCGAACAATACAGCATTGACCACATTATACTGCAACTCTAATAAATTGAATTCGTTGGATGTATCGAACAATCCGGCAGTAGAAGAATTACAATGCTACTCTAATCCGTTGACTTCTTTGGATTTATCAAAAAATACGCAGTTAACCACTTTGAATTGTTCCTCCAACCAGTTGACTTCCTTGGATTTAGCAAAAAATACACAGTTAACCACTTTTAGTTGCAACTCCAACCAGTTGACTTCCTTGGATTTATCATACAATCCGGCACTGGTGTCTCTGAGTTGTTCCTCCAACCAGTTGACTTCTTTAGATGTGTCGAATAATGCAGCATTGAAAGAATTATACTGCTACTCCAATCAGGTGGCATCTTTAGATGTATCGAATTGTCCGGCATTGACTAATTTGAGTTGCTACTCCAATCAGTTGATTTCTTTAGATGTGTCGAATTGTCCGGCATTGGCTAATTTGCAATGCTACTCCAATCAGTTGACTTCTTTAGATGTATCGAATTGTCCGGCATTGATTAATTTGTATTGCTACTCCAATCAGTTGACTTCCTTGGATGTTTCGAGTAATACGGCATTAAATACTTTATCTTGCTTCTCCAATCGGTTGACTTCGCTGGATGTATCTAAATGTCCTTTAATCACATGGCCAAAATTAGGATGTGGAAAGCAATTTGACGCTTCGGGCAATTATCAATATATTTTTGTAAGTGGTAATGAAGCGATGATGGAATACTACTTTGAGAAAGGAACAATATACGATCCAACCAACGTCAATTATTATGTTAATTATGAAGGTGATAAGTTTCCATAAACAAAAAGCGGATATAATTCACATACTATCCAATAGTTTTTCGTATTTTTGCTTCGCATAAATAAAAGCGAAATGAAAAAGATTGGAATACTTTGCTTGATAGTCAGCATTGGACTATTATCATGTGGTGATAATGGAGTTAAAAAGGCGGAACAATTGCTGGAAAAGGCTCAACGCTCTTTTGAAAAAGGACAGTTCAGTGAGGCTAAACTACAGATTGACAGTATCAAGGTGCTTTACCCGAAGGCTTTTGAGGTTCGGAAAAAAGGTATCAAGTTGATGCAGCAGGTTGACCTGAAGGAGCAGGAGAAGACTTTAGTCTATCTGGACAGCATGATGACAACGAAGGTGGCGCAGTTCGACTCCATCAAGTCACATTTCGTTTTAGAAAAGGATACGGCCTATCAAGAAGTCGGGAACTATTTCTATCCGACACAGACCGTCGAGAAGAATATTGGTCGCACTTTCCTCCGTGCTCAGGTGAGTGAGCAAGGTGAAATGACTATGACCTCCATCTATTGCGCGGGTGGTAATATTCATCATACCGCTGTTAAGGTGAGCGTAGGAGAAGATGCTGCCGTCACTCCTACTTCAAAAGATATTTATGAAACTACGGATTTGGGTCGCCCCATTGAAAAGGCGGATTATAAGTTGGGTGAGGATGGAGGAGCCGTTGCTTTCATTGTACAACACAAGGATCAGAATGTACAGCTTCAGTTCATCGGTGACAAGACTTATCGTACAGCCATGCAATCGAACGACCGTAAAGCCTTTGTTGAACTGAGTAATCTTGCTCGTATCCTTTCGGGTATCGAGCAAATCAAGAAAGAACAAAAGGAAGCCAACCGAAAGATTGAATTCGTCAAGCGTAAGATGCAGGAAAGTGCTGACTAAAGACGTTTGAGTGCCAACTTGATGACTTTCTCCAAACTCTGATTATGTTTGTATTCTCTTTTTTGATGTTAAAAACGTATTTTAATTTGCAAAAGCATTTAGTATTTTGTATTATCGCAAAAACAAAAGAGCTTCATGAAGTGTAGGTCCTAGACTGAAATTGTCTTCTCTGAAGAAACAAATTATTGTTTCGTTAAGCACGCTCGTGCGTATATGCTTGTTTGATGTAAACCTTAAGAAAAAATGTATGCAATATGTAAAACGAATGACGTATCTTTGTTTACCCCTCATCCTAATTGTATCTTGTAGGCAAAATGAAGATATTTTGGACCAAGGAGATGAAGTCTGACTCGCTCATACCCTGTTATTATAACATATCAATGGCAGGGATATAATGGAACCTACAATTCAAGTATTCAGCCAAACTTATTAAGGGCTTTCTTTGGAAGGATAAGACCACCACAACCTCCTTCTTCAAATTATTAATACTATAAACATAAAAAATATGAAAGATAGAATTTTATTTTTATTGATGATGTTGGCTACAAGTTTTGTTGCCTGTGGGCAGAATACTGATATCTATGATACACAATATTTCAGTTGTCGTGATTATCAT
>CAMVLL010000118.1 GCA_947168315.1 uncultured Bacteroidota bacterium
GTCAAGATAAACCTGTAGATATGTTGATGTATTATGATGCTCGTCCGTCCACTGTTTTCAACGGACTTTGGGATTTCTACACATACGCACCGACAAGAGGTTATTATGGAATTTATGCTTGGTCGAAATTAGTGCAATATGGCCAACAGATAAAAGTTGAATCTGATTACAAAGACGTATATGTGACTGCAGCGAAGGATAATTCCGGTAAGATAGCCATCTTTATTGTTCGATTTTCTGGTGATAACAATATTTGTGCTGCAGAAAAATATAAGGTAAGAATAGATAACAAATCAGTCAAGCAAGCTGTTGCTCACTTGACTGACGATTATCATATTTATACGGAGGTTCCTGTAAATATCCAAAATGGAGAGATGGAAGTTCAACTCGAACCTAATTCTTTTATAATGATTGAATTATAATCAGAATAAAGTACAAGTCTTAGCACCTGTCACCTTAATGAGGTCGGCGGGTGCTATTTTTAATTGTAAGCCTCGTACGCCGGCACTAACAAAGATATAAGGATAATCCAAACAACTCTGATGAATATAGGTCGGGAAACGTTTCTTCATTCCAATCGGCGAACAACCTCCACGGATATATCCTGTTAGTGGAAGTAATTCCTTGCGTGGAATCAAGTCGCACTTTTTATTTCCTGATTCTTTGGCTGCCATTTTGAGGTCGATTTCATAATCACCTGGAATGACACATACGAAATGTCCTGATTTATCTCCATTCAAAACCAATGTTTTAAACACTTGTTCGATGTTTTCTCCCAAACTATTGGCAACATGAATGGCACTTAAATCCTGCTCATCTACTTCGTATGGTATCAGGTCATACGATATTTTTGCCTGATCCAACAAACGAGCGGCATTGGTCTTTGCTATCTTTTGCTTCATATTGTTTTATTTAATATTCCGTTATATGGAAAAGAATGAGGGTTTAACTCCTCTTTCAAATAGGTAGGTGTGTATCCTTTCGTACTTTCAGCGACTTCCTCTGGTGTGCCAAACGATAGAATGGTTCCTCCATTTCGTCCACCCTCTGGTCCCATATCGATGATATAATCGGCTTGTTTAATAACATCTAGGTTATGTTCGATCACAATAACCGTATTACCTTTGTCAACCAGTCGATTCAGTACGTTCATCAATACCCGGATATCCTCAAAATGTAAACCGGTTGTCGGCTCATCCAAGATATATACGGTACGACCAGTGTCTTTCTTGGAGAGTTCGGTGGCAAGTTTAACACGTTGGCTCTCTCCGCCCGAAAGCGTGGTAGATGGTTGTCCTAATTTGATATAACCGAGTCCGACATCTTGCAAGACTTTAATCTTATTCAATATGTTCGGAATATTCTCAAAGAACTCAACCGCACGGTTTATCGTCATATCCAATACATCAGCAATAGATTTTCCCTTAAATCGTACTTCCAAAGTCTCACGATTGTAACGTTTTCCATGGCAAACCTCACATGGGACATACACATCCGGAAGAAAATTCATTTCTATTGTCTTATAGCCGTTACCACTACAAGCCTCACAACGACCACCGCTGACATTAAACGAGAAACGTCCTGGTTTATATCCCCGAATTTTTGCTTCAGGCAAACTGACAAACAGGTTTCTAATATCTGAGAACACACCTGTATAAGTCGCTGGATTAGAACGTGGAGTTCGACCCAAAGGCGACTGATCAACGTTGACAACCTTATCGACATTTTCCAATCCTTCAACACTATCGTAAGGCAATGGATCTTGCAAGGAACGATAGAAATGTTGCGAAAGAATCGGTTGCAGCGTTTCATTGATCAGGGTTGATTTTCCACTACCAGAGACGCCGGTAATACAGATTAATTTTCCTAAAGGAAACTCTACATCAACATTCTTCAAGTTATTTCCTCTGGCACCACGGATCAATAAGGATTTTCCATTACCAGAACGACGTTTTGAAGGTATCTCGATTTGTTTTTCACCTTTTAAATATTGGGATGTCAATGTATCTCTGCCTAACATCTCATGAGGTGAACCTGAAAATACGACTTCACCTCCTAACCTGCCCGCTTTCGGGCCCATATCAACCACATAATCAGCCGAAAGCATCATCTCCTTGTCGTGCTCTACAACGATAACAGAATTGCCGGTATCGCGTAATTTCTTTAAGGAATTTATAAGTCGGCGGTTATCTCGTTGATGAAGTCCGATGCTTGGCTCATCCAAAATATAGAGTACATTCACTAATTGAGAACCAATTTGTGTAGCCAAACGGATTCGTTGACTCTCACCTCCGGATAAGGATGCGGAATTTCGATTCAACGACAGATAATCCAAACCAACATCCAACAAGAACTCTAACCGTGATCGTAATTCCTTTAAGATCTCAACAGCAATTAAACGTTGCTTCTCCTCAAGATGTTCATCGACATGGAGTAACCATTCATGCAGTTCATGAATATCCATCGAAGCCAACTCAAAAATATTCTTATCATAAATACGATACGATAAGGCTTCTTTGTTCAAACGAGCACCATGACACTCTGGACAAACGGTAGTCTTCGAGAATTGATCTACAAACTTCTTTGCAGACTCCGATGTTTCCTTATCTTGCAACAGTTGGATGTATTTTACAATCCCTTCATACTCCATGAAATAATCCGAGGAAGTATGAATCAAGCTGCTTTTAATCTTAATACGCTCGTTAGAACCATAAAGAATCTCATGCAACACATCATCTGGTATATCTTTCAATGGAGTTTGAATAGAAATCTCATATCTTTCAAGCAATGCTTCGATTTGCCAAAAGATCATCGAACTTTTATATTTACCAAGAGGAGCAATTGCACCATCATATATCGACAAATCTTTATTAGGAATAACTTTATCCTCATCAATTAAGTCAACAAATCCCAATCCTTTGCAATAAGGACAAGCACCATCCGGCGTGTTGAAAGAGAAATTGTTGGGAGCTGGCTCTTTATATGAAATACCTGATATAGGATCCATCAATCGTTTGCTATAATGACGCACTTCCTGCGTGTTGGCATCAAGAATCATAATAAGTCCATCACCTTGTCGCATCGCATTTGATACACTGTTTGTCAGTCGTTTATCGTCTTTATCACCTACAACAAGTTTATCGATAACGACTTCTATGTCATGATTCTTGTAACGGTCAAGTTTCATTCCATGTAGAACCTCACGTATCTCACCATCAACACGCACATAGAGATAACCTTTTTTACGTACTTGTTCAAAAAGTTCGCGGTAATGACCTTTACGAGAATGAACCAGTGGAGCCAATATCATGATACGCTTTCCAGCATAATCATTATAAATCAACTCAAGAATCCGCTCCTCGGTGTATTTCACCATCTTTTCACCAGAAAGATAGGAATAAGCTGTCCCGGCACGGGCATATAATAGACGAAGGTAATCATAAATCTCAGTCGTCGTACCGACAGTGGAGCGAGGATTCTTATTGGTAGTCTTCTGTTCGATAGAGATAACAGGACTCAAACCTGTAATCTTATCCACATCCGGACGCTCCATTCCACCAAGGAAATTACGTGCATATGCAGAAAAAGTCTCGATATAACGGCGTTGTCCTTCCGCAAAAATAGTGTCAAAAGCCAACGAAGATTTACCGCTTCCACTTAGACCGGTGATAATCGAAAGACTGTTACGAGGTATGCTGACGTCGATATTTTTTAAATTGTGTACCCTGGCACCGTACACATCTATATATTCTTTTTCTTCACTCATAGACTTCAATTCTGAACCGACAAAATTAATGCAAAATACGATGAGAAACAAGAATTGCAAGGATAATATTCACTCAAAAATCGAAACGATTCATATTAGATTTTTATACTTCATGTAAATATTCTAAAATCATTGGTTGGTCTGCAAATATTTTTATACTTTTGCAGCATTAAGGACTATTAGAGGTACATGAATTATTATCTTTGTATATAAAATAAGGTAAACATGAAATCAGTTAGGATATTCTATTTATTCATATTATTAGGCTTTCTGCCGTTCTGCTCACTTGCTCAAACACCTACAGGCGAAGGCTATTTTCTCCATACCATCACCAAAGGTCAAAGCCTTTACTCCATTGCCAGCATGTATAATGTTTCAGTTGATGAGATTATCAAACTGAACCCTGGTAGTGAAGAGATGATTCGTGAGGGTAAAACATTGAAGATTCCTCAGACAAAATCATCCGGCTCACCTCAGTTCCACACCATTCAACCTGGTGAGACATTGTATCGTCTGACAGTAAAATATAAAGTATCAGCCAGTGCTATCTGTAAGGCCAATCCTGGATTAAGTGCAAGTAATTTCCGTTCAGGACAAGTCATTGTTATTCCTGCATCAACAGAAGCTACAGCCATTAATGAAGAAGAAGCTCCGAAAGTAGAAGTTCCCTCAACTGATCCTTCCAAGAAATGGCAGGACATGCATAAGGTAAAGAAGGGTGAGACAATCTTCAGTATTAGTCGTATGTACAATATTACTGAGGAGGAACTGATCAATGCGAATCCTGAATTACGGAAAGGTAAGTTGAAAAAAGGAACGTTCCTAGCTATTCCTTATCATGTGGATCCTCAAACGATAGCAGAAAAGCAAGATCCGTCAAATGATGAATTATTTAATAAGAATAAACAAGAAATAAAACGCTTGGCTACCATCAAGGCTGCGATTGTTCTTCCTTTTGGCACGAAAGGTCAACTGTCAACAAACGACAAGACTCGTATGGTTGAGTACTATCGTGGTGTGCTAATGGCTTGCGACACCTTAAAGAAAAAAGGAGTATCATTAGATATCTATACTTACGATAGCGGAACAACGCTGGCTTCTGTTAGGACAATCCTAAATAAGAGTGAGATGAAGAAGATGGATATAATCTTTGGACCGTCTCTCCTTGAACAAATCAAGCCAATGTCCGATTTTGCTAAGGAGAATCGTATTCGTTTGGTTATTCCTTTCACATCGAAAGACAAGGAAGTATTTAACAATCCATATATCTATTTGATCAATACCCCACAATCCTATCTATATTCTGAGGTGTATGATCATTTCTTGAAACAATTCAAACAACCAAATGTAGTCTTTCTGGATGCAAATGATGCAGATAAGTCAAAAGTTGATTTCATAAAGGAAATCAAAAGCTTCTTGAGTGAACATCAGATTCGTTATTCTGAATTAAAGAGTGATAACATTACATCTGAATTAATGCAGTCGAAGGTTGATTCAACCAAGAATAACGTATTCATCCCTACATCCAGCTCAAATGTTGCTTTGATAAAACTTCTTCCACAACTGGTAGTTCTAACGCGTGATCATCCTTCATATAAAGTAAATTTGTTCGGTTACCCTGAGTGGCAGACCTATACAAAAGATCACTTGAATGAATTCTTTGAGTTAGATACCTACTTCTACTCATCATTCTATACGAACAATCTGTTCCCTGAATCCATCAAATTCTCGGCTTCATACCGCAGATGGTTTGGAAAAGATATGGCAAATACTTATCCAAAGTATGGAATGTTAGGATTTGATACGGCATACTTCTTGTTGAATGGATTATCTCGATATGGTAGTGAATTGGAAAATAATCTGAACAAGCAGAATATCATTCCAATACAGACAGGCTTTAAGTATGATCGTGTCAATAACTGGGGCGGATTCATCAATAAGAAAGTATTCTTCGTACATTTTACTCCTAACGGCGAACTCGTTAAAATAGACTTTGAATGAAACGCATTGCTCTTCTTATATATATGATTGGATTGTGCTCTACCCTCACCTGTTGGGCACAATTAGATGAGGAGCGTCATACGTTTTCAGTGGGTATTAACGGTGGCATGAACATGAGTTCTGTCAATTTTGATCCAAAGATCAAACAGAACAAACAATACGGAATGTCCGCCGGCATCACTTTTCGTTATATTACCGAGAAATATTTTTCTATGATTTGCGGATTGCAAGCCGAAATTAATTACTCTCAACGAGGCTGGAATGAGAAAATTGAAGATGAATCTGGGATGACCTATAGCAGAAGCATGAACTATGTGGAAGTTCCATTTATGGCTCATTTGGCATTTGGTAAAGATGATCCGAATAAAGGATTGCAATTCTTTGTGAATGCCGGTCCGCAGTTTAGTTTCTACATGAGCGATAGTGAGAATATGAGTGACAACTTTGACGTTTCCCAACGTGTAGTCAAGGAACAATATGGAAAGGCCATTGATACAAAATTTGATTACGGTATTGTTGGCGGATTAGGCTTTGACTTGAACTCAAAGGCTGGTCACTTTATTCTTGAAGGACGATATTACTATGGTTTAGCCGACTTCTTCGACAATGATCGAAAAGAATTCTTTGGAAAATCTGGTCACACCTACATCGGTATTCGTGCTGCCTATTTATTTGATATATTCAAGTAAGTAAGAAACAACAGATTTAATCATTAAATATAATGAATGGTTAACTTTATTCTTTAACCATTTAAGTATTTATTATGTGTTTCTTATAATTTCCCTCTTAATAATTATTATTCAGGTTTTATATTCTTTCAAGCATTAACATACTTTAATTAGTCAGGAAATAGATAAATAAAATATTTTTACTATATTACTGACGAAATTATTGATAGTGAATGATTGATAAATAATTATAATATGAAAGCCTGTAAACAACTCTTTACCATGTGTCTTCTTGCTGTCTTTGCTGCTTGTTCAGATGACACATTTGTTCCTCAAGCCGAGGTTGATTCTACCGCAGAAAGCGGTTCTGTTGATTTAGTTTGCATGGTCGTTCCTGACATCGAAATGGATGTCACAACACGCTCAAAACTCTATGAAGATGGTGATGCTCTAAAATTTGAATGGCAGGAGAACGACGCTATTGGCGTAATTCCCATGACAGGCAATCCACTACGTTTCCCAATCCATGCTGAAAATGCAGGTAAGAACACTGCCCTATTCGATGGTGGTGGCTGGGCGTTAAAATCTGATGAAAAGTATGCAGCCTTTTACCCATATAAAAAGGAGAACTACGAAAAGGATGTGAAAAGTATTACATAT
>CAMVLL010000119.1 GCA_947168315.1 uncultured Bacteroidota bacterium
ATGTGGGAATGAATAATCGTATTTTCTTTCCTCAGAAAGGTTCATCCGAATACCATGTTCATAGTTCTCATCGTATGGATCTTTCATCCATCCTTCACCGCCAATCTCCTTAACTAAACTCTCTCTTCTAGCATATTCGTAAACAGTAGTGTCACGTTCGCCAAGTTTACCTCTTTCTTCAAACTGTCCTTTTATGCATAGTGCATTATCTCCTTTGACTATATGCATAGTGAGAATATAGTTCATTCCAGCTGGTACACGGGCACTCTTTACAATACTATAGACATAGTTCTTGTTATATCTTGTAATGCCATTATCAACTTCAATTAAGCCCTGCCGTTCGCCAAGACTATCATGGATTCCGTCTATGATGGGTTTGATATCATCAATTGGCATTGTTGTTTTCTTTGGAATTGGATATGATTGAAGAAAACAAGTTGCATAACGAGAATCTTTACAGTATGACAGAGCATCTTCTGGGTCTTCTGGTAAAGACTGCAGAGCTTCGAAACCTTCAGGTAATTGTATGGTAAGTATCTTCTCAGGATCAGCAACAGAAGAGACCATTCCTAATACTTCAATTAACCGTTTGGCTATCATTTTAGATCGCTTAACAATCTCCTCTTCGCAGAAACTGAAGTACTGTTCTATCGCTTTGAAATAATAGTCGCGAGTAAGATCTTTCTGGTCACTCCATACACCATAGAACATGGACATCGGTTTACCCATGTAGTCAAGATAGTCCCCAAGGTACATTTTCCTGCACATGTCCGCAAAACCAGCATCCGAACGGTAAGGAGCGAAAACCTTCTTCTTGCGATTAATAGCTTGCAGCAAATCAGAACTGCACCTTTTTTCACCAGTTATGGCATGATAGATTTCCTGAAGATAGACATCAATATATCTTTGGTTACGGCGAAGTTTTTCCCGACAGAGATACAATCCTCCCGGCCAAGCTGCATAGTTGCCTATCGTGTGACAAAGGTGATAAAAAGCCCAAGCTCTATCAAGTAATGCCGCATCAGGTCTGAAGTTCCGAAGTCCTTTGAAGTTGTCCCCCAAGGGGAAGCCCAATATCATCAAGTAGGTATTCACCATATCAGTTTCGTAATCGTAATGGTCGAAACCATAGTAGCTGATTTCTGGCCATGCCTCCGTGAAAGTCAATGTCATAATAGCTTTCATGATACTTGTTTTCTCTGGGCAGAACGCAAAACCGCCACAGTTGCCATATTTCTCATCGCCTCGGAGTGTGTTGAAATCAAATTCGGTTAACTTCATAACATCACCATTAAGTTTGTCTTTAATGAAGTCCCTCACTAATTTCGTTGCATACTCATCAGATACTTTTGATTCTTTTTCTGCCTTTTCCTTCTCCTTGTAATTGTCTATCCGTTCTTGTGCAGATTGCTTCTGCTCATCGTATTTTCGGTGTTCGCAATAACCTTTAAGAACCCTATTGCGAAAATCCTGTTTTTGAAGTTTCCTGCACCCTTCACCTTTACTGTTAATGCCATCGGTAAAGATGCAACCGTCACAAACTGTATCTTTTGGACCACTCCAGCCAAAGTTGTCCTTATCATCTGAGAGGTTGGGAAGATGGTTACCTTCAGGGTCGATAATGGAACCTGATCTTGTAATAACGTAAGGCTTTCCATCTATATCACCTACCAGAAAATCCAAAAGAACCTCATCATTCCAACTTAAGCTTTTGAAAATAAGCGGGAAGAGAATGTCTCCGTTTACACAGGCCAATCCTCTAGGATAGAGAGTTGGATGGTCTTTCGTCTTCCTGATGGTGTTACCGATGATAAAAAGACCTTTCTTAACTTTAAAAACATCATTGAACCATTCTTTCAAAACTTCAGTTCCGTCCTTTCTGAGGATGTTTTTACGACTTCCTATCTCACATTTATAATAGCCCTCTCCCCAGGACTCCACATAATTATATTTAAATTCACTAATGGGGGAACCATTCTTGTCGATTAGCCCCCATCTGAGGTTACCCGTTTCTTTATCACGATGCGTAGCTATACCAACACCATCGACGAATTCACTCATATAGTTGTATTCCATCATTCCAGTCCTTTCATTTTAATTGAAACCCATTCTTCGTCAACACAAGCACAGCTATTGACTTCAAAGCGTTTGTCTAACGTTAAAGCCAGGCATTGTTCATAATACTTTTGCATTCCAAGCCCAATTTGTCCACATTCGTCCTCCTTTGGACTAAGACGGTAAAATATAATCTGCCCGAATTTGTTTTCGTCATCAGGCTTTGTAATTCCTTCAAAGAAAAGCTTATCCCCCCTTACTGACATAGAAGAATCCATGAGGTGAGTGATAGAATACTTCAATTTCTCTACAGCAATATCATTAAGTCCATTTTCCAGCACTAATATCTTCTCTTTGAAGTTCATAAGTCCATATACAGAACGAAAGATGTAATCTTTATCTAATCCTATAGCTTCGGGCATGTCAAAGGATTCGTATTTTTTCCCGTCTTCAGGATCTTCATGTTGGAAGAATAGCATGAACTTATGGCTCATGTCGTGATAAAGCGTACCGAAAGGAATAAACACTTTTGCTCCACACTTCGGACAAGTCCAAATAAAAATCTCCTCATTGAAAATCTTTTCCTTTAACTCTGGATTGAGATCAACATTAATTGAAGACCAGAACTCAAAGTCGTCTTCTGCCTGACACTTTGGACATGTTATTTTCTCTTTGCAAAGCTGTGACATAACCTGTTTTTTTATTTTGTTACTTTGGCTCTATTCATAACTATTGTTTCTTCGACTGGGGCACCCATTGTCCAATACTTACAGTCATCGATGTAGATATAGGGATTGTAACACTTTCCCCAGTGTTCCTTTATTCCAAACCTTCGCTGCATATCGATGAAGTAAAGGAATTCTTCTTCTGTCAAAGGACATTTTCCACGGACTATATACTCATGTGGTGCCCATGGCATAGTCTTGGCAAAAATCCATTCACAGCGTTCAATCATGGAGCGAAGTCTTGAATAATCCAAGTCGTCAGCACCATAAAGATGAACTTTCAAACGCTCTACAATCCTTTCTCCTCTGTTCTTCATAATCTCGGTACTTCTATCGATGTACCTGTTGGCTTCCTTGAAAAACCTTTCTTTATTAGTATATCCGCCTCGCCACCAGGTATAGCCTTTTGATGTGATTACAGGAATGTAGTTACTATCAACATAGTACTCCAAAAAATGAGTATCTATAAACCTTTTCCATCCTTCTTTGCCATAGAATGGCATGAAGTCTTCTTTGTTAAGATCTACCAACTCTGCTAAATCCTCATCGGCATCAGACTCTTGCATCAGAACTTTATAAAGGGCAGAAAGAAAACGATCTTCATAATCGTGCCATTCATCATGGCAACCTCTGTGTTTGTTGATACTCCACTCACCAATACGCTTATCCGGAAGGACGGTCATATTGCCTATAGTATGGAAAGAGGATTGAAACACCTTTATCTTTTCTGTAAGTTCCGCTGGTGGATTCCATTTAGGAGTGAACTTGTCATCCCAAGGGTAGGAGAAGAATGATGCAGAAGAATTCATGGTATCTCCACGCATCTTTTCGTTTCCACTATTTTCCATTGTCAAGTTCGGCCATACATTCCCAAAAGCGATGCAATAGACCGCTCTCATCAGATTAGTGTCATCAGCATCAAACTTCCTGTCTGGACATCCATACACATCGTCTTTAGCCAGTTTCTTTAAATCGAAATCGACCAACTTGTCAATATCTCCTTCAAGGTAGGAAATAACGAATTCTTTGATTAGTGTAATAGCGTCTCTGTTCATTTCATTACTCTGTTAATCTGCAAACATAATATCCACTACGTGCTTGTTGAAGTTCTTATCCTTCACGCACATTGTATGATTACAGTCAGGACAATTGAATGGCGTTTCTTCACATAATTCAACAGGAATGGGCTTTGAGAAATCCCAGCTCTTAAACACCCCCTTGGGGACTTTAAATACGCTTCCACATTTAGGGCATTTGATGGTATATAATTGTGCCATATTCAGATACTTCTATTCCAAAAAGTTCCACTCTTTCAATTTCTTAGTCGCCAGTCCGTGGCCTTCCTTGTATGCCTGACGGTAGAATGCCTTTGCTGCTTCAAGGTCTTGATGCACTCCCCAACCATGCTCATAAAATTCGCCTACACGATAATGAGCATAGGGGAGGCCACAAGCCTTGTAAAGGTCAAAAGCCCGACGCAGGTCTTTTGGATAGCCTTGACTTCCTTTACGTAAGATGTCTGCAAGGTTTGAACGTGCGAGATCGTTGCCATTCTCTATGGCCTGCTCGTACCAGAAAACAGCAGCTTCGATATTGGGTTGTACGCATACGCCATCTTCAAAGAACGTCCCGATGTCATTCATAAGATTGTCATCCATGTCAAGATCTTCAATATAGCCATCCTTTATACATTCCAGGATATAAACCACATCTTCCCGATTCCAACCATGTCCTTCAGGACTGTTTGAATAGTCCAGGATGAAGTGCTGATAATTTACAGGAATCTTAATTGTCCTGCCATTGCCAATGTCCAAAATCTTAGTCTGCTGTTCCATGTTCAATATATTATTTGTTATGCAACTTTTCTCTTAATCTTAATGTTCAGGTGAATCTGATACTCCGGATGGGCATCTGCATTAATCTTACTGATACGACATTCGAAAATGTCAGTCCAACCCATTTCAAGAATCGAAGCGATAGTTTCATTGTCCTCACGAGGTATATAACCGATGCAATAGTCTTCACCGTCTTCCTCGTTGTGGAACATCACCGCCACTGCATCTAAGTCGTGACGATTATCCAAATCACGCTGCAATTGCAACATTGTGCCAACCTTCAGCTTATCCCAGACCTCGTCTGCATCATGATACTTACGTCCAGCCAGATGGCAATCAATGAAAAACTTCTTTTTTGCTTCCATAATCTCTGCGTTTTAAATTAAACAATTGAATTAACTGATGCAAAGATAGGAGCATGTTGTACCATATCGCGGTACAACATGAGAATATTTTCACTTTTCATATGTTTTTTCTTAAGTTTGGCCATTTTTATAACGATTTATTGCTGCCTTGAGCCAATTCTGCATGTCTATTGCAAGCCAATCTGGAGAAATTACTTGTAACCATTCACCTCTTGACATAAGACTCGCCTTGAAGTCCGAAGTGGGTCTCATAAATAGTTCAAAGTCAGTGTACTCTTCTGTAGATAAGATTTCCCGTTGTGAATGGTGTAGGGGGAGATCACGCAAGTAATGTGGTTCCATACCGTATGCTCGTAATACAATACGTACAGGCTGGGTTCCATCACCTACGACAATACCAAAGCATTCATTAAAGAACGCAACTGCATCAAATTCAGGATTAATCGTAAATTTCTCCTGTAACAGCTCAATGTTTTCAATACGGTCAAGTGATAGGATTGATAATGCTTCCTTATCGCCATTACCGTTATCTCGATATGATGGGCGGTCAAAGCGAACCAACACATACCATCTTCTTTTAAACAGTTTTACACAATAGGGAGCTACAGGAAAAGAGTTTGCGGATGCTGCACCATAACGACGGTATGTTATTATCATACGTCTATTCTCCCTCATTGCTTTGATTACTAATCGTAAGTTCTGATTACCAGATGGGATGCTTTCCAACATAATGCGGTCTTGTACTCCTACGTTTTCGTCGAGCATGTTTCCGACACTCAATGTGGAGAATAGCCAGTTAGCAATGCTGTTATCGTTCAGTACATCCTTATTATATATATAATAGCGGTAGCCATCTTTACGATCACACTCAATAATGACTCCAAACATGTCCAAAATGGCATCACGGTGACGGTTGAAGGTTGTGCGTGAAAGTTCTACGCCCTCACTTTCCTCAGTTCGAAGCCATTTTTCGTTAATTTCAGCGAACGTTATCTTTCCAGCTTCGTAGATGGTTTCTATCAGCCAGATATACTGCTTGAACAATATTGGTATCTTCATATCCGGTAATCATTATATCCATTCAAGGCGATTCTTTATATCATTCCAGGATTCTTGGTCAAATATGCTCATATATTTATTCAAGAGTTCCAAGCCAACGAGTATTCGGTCTTCAACATCAAACTCTTTTTCATTCTGTGCTATTGGACGGGATTCTACTATTTCCCCGTCCTCCCTGCAAACAGTATAGATATTTTCGTCCAAAGTGAGATACAGACCTTGTTTATCCATTACTAGCTTATCCTTTCGACCATTGTTGTATTCGGTGAAGGAATAATTATTTGGAGCTTGCAATCCAGGAGCCTTATTAACGGCAATGTCAAATAACGTCTTCAGGAAGATGTCATAGTTGAACCCAAAGTTAAACTCTGTCATCATCATGATTACTTTGTAGGAGTTACGTCCTTGTTTCTGGTGATTTCGCCAATAATATTTTCCAAATCTGTTAGGTATTGTTGATGAATATTTCACCAAATAATAGCGGACTGGCATTTCTTGGGCAGTGTGGAGGTAATCCTTGATAATTGCATCCAGATTCTCATTGGTAAAGGTTACCTGCTTTTCCAAAAGCTGGAGCAATACATCCTTCAATCCATCAATCTTTCGACTGGGACTAAATATAGAACGCCATACGCCCATATAAGTGCGTGAATTTGCTGTACCTATCTGGTAACGCCATCCATCCTCTTCAAAATAATCGCCAATAGAAAGCATCGCTCTGTTTACACGTGTCAAATCACACTCAAACAAGCTATAAACTCTGTCACACCAATCTACATGGTCAAGTCCTACAGCTCCAATATACCCATTGAGGAACTTATGGTCTTCCAATTTGAAAAGCAATTCTGCCTTATCTGGATTTTGTTCTGTCCATATAAGTTTTTCGGCTTCTTCTTCCATCTGACGATTCTGGAATCTTGCCCTTCCTTC
>CAMVLL010000120.1 GCA_947168315.1 uncultured Bacteroidota bacterium
TGCTATATTCATAATCATTATTTTATTGTACAAAAATAAAAAATGAGAAGAGTACTGTCAAGTATATTGCAAATTTTGTACTTTTGTTTTAATCATTAAATCGAACTGTCATGGATAAAGAGCAAAAAATAGAACAACGGAAAAAACTATCAACAATATGTAAGGGCTTAGGTTTTATACTTCTTGCATTTATGTTATTTATGCCGAAGTGGTTTGTTGTGTTTCCTATTTTATTAATATTTTCATCTTGGGGTTTCTATATTGATGGTCAACGTTTGATGCGAAAGGATCCGGCACCGATACAAAAGAATCAGAAAAAGCAAGCCTTCGAGCGACTTGTCAGTCGTTATGGCGAACCTTCTGAACGTATCGATTTCAAAAAAGACCGTTATGATGGTATTGTTGATTCGATTCTTATCTTTGATGATGTTCAGCATATCGTATTGGATGGTTTAGATTTTGAAATGCGTGATTTGACAGATTGCCGTTTGGTGGAAGATGAGCATCGTAATCTTTATTCTGTGATTGTCGGAGTAAAAGGATTCGGCCGTTCAGAGGTCACACTCTATCTTGAGGAAGATGGTGAGATGGCAAAAAAAATTGTTGGACGAATCAGTGAGATTGTCCAACAATATAAAACAGATTTATAGTTCCTTATTGATTTGTTCGATATAGTCAAGTACCTCGTCACGTCCTCTCTTTGTCTCTGACGAGGTTATAAAATAAGGTGGAAGTTCTTCCCATTGTTCTTTTAGGATATCCATATAGTGGAGAACATTAGACTTTGCCCGAGTTACTCCCAATTTATCTGCTTTGGTGAAGATGATAGAGAAAGGTATTTCGTTTTCACCCAACCATTCTATAAACTCCAAATCGATTTTTTGAGGCTCGTGACGTATGTCAATCAAGACAAAGAGATTGGTCATCTGCATCCGGTTAAGGATATAGCTGGTAATAATGCCTTGAATTTTTTCTTGTTCCTTCTGACTACGTTTAGCAAATCCATAGCCCGGTAGGTCGACAAGGTACCATTCCTTGTTAATTAAGAAATGATTGATCAGCAATGTCTTACCAGGAGTTGACGATGTCTTGGCAAGTTTGCTGTTATTCGTCAACATATTGATCAAACTGGATTTTCCTACGTTCGAACGACCGATAAACGCATATTCAGGCAGGTTGCCTGGAGGACATTTCAAGTAGTCTGTATTACTAATGATAAATTCAGCACTTCGTATTACCATATTATTTCTTTTTAAAACTTATACAATATAAACCGATAAATGTTAGTAATCCGTTGAACATCAACATCTCATAACCGAATTGGTAACCTATAAACCGACTGGTCAGATATTGGATGAAATAACAAATAAAAGGAGAGGAGATAGCGATGTATGGCACCAAACGGTCCTTTACTTGCCATTTAGTAAACAACCCAAAGATAAATAAGCCCAACAAAGGACCGTATGTATACGACGCCATCACATAAAGGGCATCGATAACGCTTTTGTTGTTCAAGAGACGGAAGATAAGAATGCAGAGAATGAAAACAACAGAGATAAAGAAATGCACTTTCTTACGTTGTTTTTCTGCTCTTTCCTTCGGTAGTTTCGTATTTTCCAGGATATCTACACAAAAACTAGTGGTTAAAGCCGTCAAAGCAGAGTCTGCGCTGGAGAAGGCTGCGGCAATAATTCCAATAGTGAAGCATATCAAAACAGGAAAACCTAAATAGCCATTGGCTGCAAAGAAAGGAAGAATGTCATCACCACCTTCAGGAATGGTTAATCCCATTTTCGGACCTAGCAATAATAAAAGGATTCCCAAAGAAAGAAATAGTAGATTGACGGGAACGAAAGATATTCCGTACCAATACATATTCTTTTGAGCATCTTTCAAATTCCTACATGAAAGATTCTTTTGCATCATATCTTGATCAAGTCCGGTCATCACAATTGTGATAAAAATACCACTGAAGAATTGCTTTACAAAATGTTGTTTGGAGTGCCAGTCGTCAAAGACAAACATACGACTGTGTTCATTCTCTTTGATAGTCTGAACCAACCCCGAGAGATCTAATTCAAGGATATGACTAACTTGAATTAAAATCATAACCAATGTCGCTAACAAACAGAAAGTCTGTAAGCTATCAGTCCAAACAATTGTTCGTATTCCACTCTTTCTGGTATACAACCAAATCAAAACTACGATTCCGGTTACGGTAACGGCAAATGGAATATGCAAGGTATCGAATACGAACATTTGCAGAATCATGCACACCAAATATAACCTTACGGCAGCTCCTAGAATTTTTGAAAAGAGGAAAAAGGAAGCGCCTGTTTTGTAGGTGTATTTCCCAAGTCGTGTACCTAAATAACTATAGATGGAAGTTAGGTTCAGTTTATAATAAAGTGGTAATAAGACATGTGCGATGATGAGATATCCGAAGAAGAAACCGATACACGTCTGCATATACGTCATATCAATGTTTTTCACCATGCCAGGAACTGACACAAAAGTGACGCCTGACAGAGATGCACCAATCATTCCAAAGGAAACGACATACCACGGTGATTGACGGTTCCCTCGGTAAAATGCGTCGTTATCACTTCGTTTTCCTGTTAATTTAGCAATAAGGAAAAGCACTCCGAAGTAAATGACGATTGTCAGGAGGATATAAATCGGATTCATTCTTAAAAATTCGGTGCAAAGATACATAAAAATCAAGTAAAATCGTTAAGTTTGCACACAAGAAAAGTAAAACGTACGAATGAATCAACAATATCCATCCTTGTTATTACAGAAGGCTGTAGACGAGTTCTCAAAGCTTCCGGGTGTAGGTAAAAAGACGGCTATGCGTTTAGTCTTACATCTATTACGACAGGAAACAGAAGAAGTAGATGCCTTTGGCAAAGCGATTACCCAATTAAAGCACGAAGTGAAATATTGTAAGGTTTGTCATAACATCTCCGATACAGATGTATGTCAGATCTGTGCAAATCCATCCCGTGATACTTCTACTATCTGTGTAGTGGAGAGTATTCAAGATGTGATGGCCGTAGAAGCGACCCAACAGTTTCATGGTTTGTATCATGTGCTCGGTGGAGTGATCTCACCGATGGATGGTATCGGTCCATCTGATTTACAAATTGATAGTTTAGTTGAGAGAGTGTCTAAAGGCGACGTCAAAGAGGTTATTTTGGCTTTGAGTTCGACGATGGAAGGTGATACAACCAATTTTTATATCTATCGTAAGCTTGCTGATAAGTCGGTAAAGATATCGGTGATTGCCCGTGGAATTTCCATTGGTGACGAGTTGGAGTACACAGACGAGATTACTTTGGGACGTTCTATTGTTAATCGTACTTTATTTACTGGAAATATATAATTAAAATTCCTATGGTTGAAGTCATCAAGCAGTTATTGAAGCGTTTGAAAATTGAATTTGTTGCGGTTTGGTGTTTGGTATTGCTTCTCGTTGTCTGTTATGAGGTTGGTCTTTTCACAGAAGGTCTCTTTGTGGGTGATGCCCGCATGGATTATATCCTGACAACAATAGGTATCTTGCTGACAATTGTCATGATTCCTTTGAGTTTGCGACTATTCAATCTCAACTTGGTGAAACGTATCTCTAAATTATCCACCTTTGAGGCGTTGAAAAGCTATCGTCGTTGGAGTGAGGTCCGCTTGGCACTCTTGTTAGTCGCTGCTCTTTTGAATATGTCAATCTACTATTTGACACTAAATACAACCGGATTGTTTTGTTCGTTAATGGCTTTGTTGGCTACGTTTTTTTGTTTCCCAACTAAGGAAAGACTATTGAAAGAATTAGACTTAAATGATATAACTATTTGATTATGAAATCGTATCTATCGACTAAAGACTATCGTTTACGTGCTCCAGAACTGAAAGATTTGGACTTAATGTTTGAGTTGGAGAACATGCCTGAACTATGGATGTTTGGTGATGTGACTGGTCCTTATTCCAAAGATGCTTTAGAAGACTACATCAAACGTTCACAAAACGACCTTTTTGTCGACCGTCAGTTACGATTAATGATTGAAAATGTTAAAGGGATTGTTGTAGGCATTGATCTTTTCGATTTCAATCCGATGAACAGTCGGGCAGAGGTTGGGGTTGTCGTTCATCCATCGTATCGTAATCAAGGTATTGGTACGATTGCCTTACAGCTCTTGTGTGATTTTTGCTTTGATTATCTAGGTATTCATCAGTTGTATGCTTATATCGATGTGGACAACGCTGCTTGTCATGCTTTGTTTAAGGCATGTAGTTTTGAACAGGTAGGACAAATAAAAGATTGGATGCACGGTGCGAGAAAGCAATATCGCGATGTGTGGCTTGTACAGTTAATTAATCAATGAACTAGTTGAGTCCAGGATAAATAGGATATTTTGCCCAAAGCGCATATTTGTTGCCCAATTTATAAAGACTGTTCTTCCAAAGTTGTTTCAAATTCATATTTGAAAGCAGATTGTCTTTGATATCAGAGACCACCCAGCTGTTTTCATGGATTTCCTCTTCCAGTTGTTTGGCACTCCATCCGGCATAACCTGTAAAAAACCGAACGACACCTTCAGTTTCACCCTCGTTTTGGATGTACGATTTGATTTGTTCAAAGTCTCCATTCAGGTATAATCCTGGCATGATAGGTATGGCTCCCTGCAAATCTTTGAAGCGATGAATATAAAACAAGGTGTCACAACCGACGGGTCCTCCTTTATATACCGGAATTTTAGGCACACTTTCAAAGCCCGGTAACAGGTCGTTCAAGTAAACATTCAGCTTGAAGTTTTTATTCATGATTAATCCAACAGTTCCCTCCTGATCATGCTCCACCAAAAGAATGACCGACCGCATGAAATGGATGTCATTCAAGAATGGCGAAGAAATCAAGATCTTACCTTTGCATGGAAGTTCTTGATTCGAGATGATGTTGAATAAGTTCATGTCCATTGGAGAAACAATCTTAATTCTCCTAATTTACGGACTTTCATTTAATTAGCCAAATTTTTTTATTCTTTTTTTGTGTTTTTTTTCTGCTTTTCTTTTACGTTTCCTTTTTTGCTATTCTTTTTAGTTAATTTCAAATGTGGCTTTTTGATGTGAAGTTCTTCTTTGTTGTTGATGTCGGTATAAGTGAAATCACATGTCATTCCAATATGTTTGCCGCTTGTTTTCACGTTTCCTTCTGCTACAGCACCATCACTTTCTAGCTGGACGACTACATTCTTTAGTTTAAGAATACTATAATTCACCTCATCAATCTTCACACTGGCCTTACCAATTGGCAATTTTCCGCCTTCTTCTTTACGCACTTTCTTCGTTCGAACCTTGTCAATATCAATTCTAAAGTCTACATTACAGTCGGTTGTACCTATCTTAGGCAGGTCGAATGCTTCACACACTTTTAATGACATCAGTTTTGTCTTACCGAAGATATAATGAGTCTCGTTATCGATAGTAAAATTGAAGTTAAGGTTTCCGATTTGTGATTTTAATAAACCGTTAAAACCTTGACGTTTAGGAATGATCGCAAACTTACCTTTATAACGAATATCACCCAGAGCGTCAAGTTGTTTCATCATCAACTTCTTCACTTGGAATTGTTGGATAACTTTATTGATGATCCCTTTCTTTGCCAACATCTTGTCGACAGTAAAGAGCACTTCCACTTTGCCTTTCTGTCGTAAGTTCACTACTTTTCCGTTGGCATTGATATCCAGCTTTTTTGTTTCATCTTTTACGTTTGCATTATTGAATAGAATACTATCAGCATTGCCATCTACATTGACGCTGAAGTTAAGTGGCATCCTAAAATTGGAAAGGACAGGGGCAAATGTGCGAGAAATATCTTTCAGAACGGTATAGCCATTAATTTGAGAAGTGTAAAAATGCAGTTGCTTACCAGTCTTTTTATTGGGTAGCTCAAATGTTCCTTTATCGAACTTAACGACCGTTGAATGATGATTAATGATGACGTCATTCACGTTAACCACTTTTTTATTCGCGCCAGCCTTGAAACTTACGTCGTGCAAATAGATTCCTGAGATAGAGTCTGTAGCATTCATTTTTGAAATGGTGGCAACCAGTGTGTCTGAAGTCAACTGGTGAATCGTGGCTTTTAAATCTGCTACCATATTCAGATGCCCCACATCAAAGAAACCATGATGAGGTTTATTGAAGTTCTTTCGTGGCTTATGGTTATCAGTGAGATAATGCAATCCTTGGATATGCACTTGCATTTCCTTATTCTGTTCATTTAATTTAAGCGATTCGATTCTGATATTACGGTCTTTCTTCTTGCCATCTAGTTGAAGTTCAATATCTTCCAGTGTTATTCGATGTGCCAGGAATGTCATTTTAGAGATATCACCTTTGGGACGTTCCTTCTTTACTTTATTACTTTTAATCTTTAAACTGTCTAAAATAAATTGATAGTTCAGAACGGAGTCGGGATTATTCCTGTTTATATGTCCTTTCACCCCTTTCAGAATGATATCAGAGATTCTCACATCCTTCTTCATAAGACTGTTGATTTTCACATACAAGTCTAATTGATCCACATGTAAGATTGGCTGATGCTGTTGGTCTTCCAAGTCAAAGTTCGATAGTATTACTTGTTGTTTAAATACGTTGACATGTGCTTTTTCCAATGAAACTTTGGTTGCAAGTTTCTCTGAGAAAGTGCTGACAGCTTTGTTTTTCAATAGATTTTGAAAGGAATCGGTATTGAAAATGAGGAATAAAATGACATTCAGAATGATCAATCCTGCTAATATGCAGCAAATCGTTTTTACTATAAGTAGAATATATTTTCGCATCTTGGTTTCAACTATAAAACAAAGATACTAAAAAAAATAAAAAGTTTGGCTGATTTAGTTAGATGGAGCAAAAAAAAAGGAGTAA
>CAMVLL010000121.1 GCA_947168315.1 uncultured Bacteroidota bacterium
AGGGCTATGGTGTGAACAATACCGGTCTGGCTGTGTTCCTCGACTTCTCTGAGTCAATCAACCGCCTTGGTCTGGATGTCATCATGCAACGTTACGGTAACCTCTTCGAGATGTACGAAGAGATCACTGACGTGTTCCCAGGCAAGTTGGCTAAGGAAGTGAACGGTGAGAAATATTACTATCCAATGATGATCTATCCTGCTATCCACTACACAATGGGTGGTATCTGGGTTGACTACGAGCTGCAGACTTCTATTCCTGGTCTGTTCGCTATTGGTGAGTGTAACTTCTCTGACCACGGTGCTAACCGTCTGGGTGCTTCTGCTTTGATGCAGGGTTTGGCTGACGGTTACTTCGTATTGCCTTACACAATCCAGAACTACTTGGCTGACCAAGAGATCTGGCCGCGTATCAGCACTGATCTTCCTGAGTTTGACGAGGCTGAGAAGGCTGTAGAAGCTGAAATCGATCGTCTGATGAATATCAAGGGTAAACGTTCTGTTGACTCTATCCATAAAGAGTTAGGTCATATCATGTGGGAACATGTTGGTATGGGCCGTACCGCTGAAGGCTTGAAGGAAGGTATCGAACTTATCAAGAAGCTTCGTAAGGAGTTCAATACGAACCTCTTCATTCCTGGAACAAAAGAGGGCTTGAACGTTGAGCTTGACAAGGCTATCCACCTCCGTGACTTCCTCACAATGGGACAGTTGGTAGCTTACGACGCACTCTCACGTAACGAAAGTTGTGGTGGTCACTTCCGTGAAGAGCACCAGACAGAGGAAGGTGAGGCTAAACGTGATGATGAGAACTACTTCTATGTAGGTTGCTGGGAGTATAAGGGTGAAGAAATCGCTCCTGAACTGATCAAGGAACCGTTGGAGTATGAAGCCATCAAGATTCAGACACGTAATTACAAGAACTAATTAAACAGATTACGATTATGGCAAAAAATATAAGCTTTACATTAAAATTCTGGCGTCAGAACGGACCTAAGGATAAAGGTCATTTTGAAACTCATCAGATGAAAGATATTCCTGATGATACGTCATTCCTGGAAATGCTGGATATCCTGAACGAGGAACTGATTGAGGCTGGTGAGGAACCATTCGTTTTCGATCACGACTGTCGCGAAGGTATCTGCGGTATGTGCTCTCTTTACATCAACGGTACACCTCATGGTAAGACCGAGCGTGGAGCAACTACCTGTCAGTTGTATATGCGTCGCTTCAAAGATGGCGATACCATCACTGTTGAGCCTTGGCGTTCTGCCGGCTTCCCTGTAATCAAGGACTGTATGGTCGATCGTAATGCTTTCGATAAAATTATCCAGGCCGGTGGTTATACCAGCATCCGTGCCGGACAGGCTCAAGACGCTAACGCGATCCTGATTCCGAAGCAGAATGCTGACGAGGCAATGGACTGCGCATCGTGTATCGGCTGCGGTGCTTGCGTGGCTGCTTGTAAGAACGGATCTGCTATGTTGTTCGTGAGCTCTAAGGTAAGTCAGTTGGCACTCTTGCCACAAGGACGTCCTGAGGCTGCGAAACGTGCGAAGGCGATGATGGCAAAGATGGAAGAACTGGGATTCGGTAACTGTACCAACACCCGCGCATGCGAGGCTGTTTGTCCAAAGAACGAGTCTATCGCGAACATCGCTCGTCTGAACCGCGAGTTCATTAAGGCAAAGTTGAACGACTAATACCTTTAAATAATCATAAAAGCCGCAGTCTTTATAGGGCTGCGGCTTTATGTTTCTGAACGATTACCATCTAATCTAATACTCATATGAAAACAAAATTCTGGATCATTTTACTCAGTACTGTTTTCACGTGCGCTTCTTTCGCACAGCAAGGCACAGGACCTAAGGTATTGTTCATAGGCGACTCACTGACGGATGGCGGATGGGGTGCTTCCGGTGGTCAGGCTATTCCTTCTGAAAACCGGAACCTTTGGGATTGGAACCATCTGCTCGGACATGGATATGTGTATCTCTGTGCCGCTCATTACATGGGACATGAGCCACAAAAGGAATTGCAATTCTACAATCGTGGAAACGGAGGCGACAAACTTCCGGATATGATTAACCGCTGGCAGAAGGATTGTATCGATATACATCCAGACGTTGTTTCCATCCTGATCGGAGTAAACGATGTAGGCGCATGGGCACGCGGTGGAAAGGATACGAAGTTTGATGATAAAGGGTGGGAAGATCAACTCGAGGCTTTAATCAGGAACACTCGATTGGTACTCCCTGGAACCAAGATTATCCTATGCACACCGTTTGTCGTAAACTCCGGTGATTTGGCAGAAAAAGGATACTTCGAGCGATATAATGCCGGATGTCAGCAATTGTCCAAGATCGTTCGTAAATTGTGCAAGAAACATCATCTGGTCTGTGTAGAGTTCGATACCTTGTTCGAGAACCTGGCCAATGAGTACCCCACAATTCCTCTTATCCATTGGTGTTGGGATGGAGTACACCCTACACCTGCCGGACATCAGTTGATGGCAGACCTGTGGATGAAGACTGCAGGACTATAATCGTTTTTATAGACAAGTTGATATTATCAGAGCATTTTGTCAAAACTATGAGCAAAAACATTGTTTTTAGTAAGCAAATTCTCTGTTTTAGTGAAAAATTATTAAAATATCGAGTTTTCTCTTTCAATTATTTGGAGGAATAGCTGAATGCCCTTACATTTGTACTGTGATTTTTTCATAGTATTAGATTTAAGGTTAACAAAGGTTGGGTCAAAGCGTTGACCCTTTTTTTATGCCCTTATGCGAACGGGAAAATTTTCAATTCCTACTTTTTATTCTTACATTTGCGTAGCATAACTTTAATCATATGAAAACGTACAGACATCTATTTTTGGTTTTATTGGCATCTATCGCTCTGATGGCATGCAAAGAGAAAGAAGTGAAAGCCCCCGAACCAGTCGGTCCACTTCCTTTGCCACAACAAGTTGAATGGCAGAAAATGGAGCGTTACGCCTTCGTTCATTTTGGTTTGAACACCTTCAACGACCGCGAATGGGGATACGGGGAAGACAAAGACCTAAGCTCGTTCAACCCGACGAAGCTGGACTGTGAGCAATGGGCAAAGACTTTTGTCGCAGCCGGCATGAAAGGTGTGATCATCACCGCTAAGCATCACGCCGGGTTCTGCCTATGGCCCACTCAACTGACGGAATATTCCATTCGAAACACTCCGTACAAGAACGGAAAAGGTGATGTGGTCGGAGAACTGGCTGCTGCCTGCAAGAAATATGGACTGAAATTTGGTGTTTACCTCTCTCCATGGGATCGTAATCATGCTCAATACGGCTCACAGGAATATGTGGAGTATTATTATAAGGAGTTACGCGAGTTGTTGACAAGCTATGGTGATATCTTCGAGGTATGGCTCGATGGTGCCAACGGTGGTGACGGCTATTATGGCGGAGCCAGAGAGACCCGGAAGATCGACCGTCGTACCTATTATAACTATCCGAAGATTCATGAGATCGTGAAAGAACTTCAGCCGCAAGCCATTATCTTCTCGGATGGCGGTCCTGGCTGCCGATGGGTCGGCAACGAACGAGGATTTGCCAACGCTACCAATTGGTCGTTCCTTCGTAGCAAGGATGTCTATCCAGGATATCCGAAAGGCTTTGAGTTGACAAGCGGACATGAGGATGGGGATGCGTGGATCCCAGCGGAATGTGATGTGTCTATCCGTCCGGGATGGTTCTATCATGAGAACCAGGACGACAAGGTGAAGAACGTTGACCAACTCACCGACCTCTATTATCGTAGTGTAGGACATAACGCCAACATGCTCTTGAACTTCCCTGTCGATAAAGAAGGACTGGTACATCCGATCGACTCAGCCAACGTCATCGCATTCTATAAGAATATTCAAGAACAACTTAAGACGAATGTGCTTGCTGGAGTAGTTCCAAAGGTATCGAATACCCGTGGTGGTACCTTTAAGGCAAAGGCATTGACCGATGGCGATTATGACACCTATTGGGCGACAGATGATGAGGTGACCGCAGCCACTATTACGTTCACTATGCCTGAGAAGACTAAGATGAACCGTCTGATGCTTCAGGAATACATTCCTTTAGGACAACGGGTAAAGAGTTTCAGTGTGTCGTATTTCGATAATGGGAAATGGTTGCCGATTAAGCTGTTGGAAGAGACCACAACAATCGGATTTAAACGACTGTTACGTTTCCAGACCATCGAAACCAATAAGATTCGTATCGAGATCAACGATGCAAGAGGTAGCATATGCCTTAATAATATCGAGGCTTTCTATGCCGGTGAAACCACGGATTTCTCGTTCGAGGAGAAATTAGAGGATATCCAAAGCCTTCCGTTAACGCTCGTTGGAGTGGATGAGAGCGAGGCAGCCAAGGCAACCGACAAGAATGCATCCACTGTTTGCTTCGTAGATGGGAATACGGTGGTATTCGACTTGGGCGAAGAGAAGGCATTCCGCTCATTCTTCTACTTGCCGAATCAGGAGGTTGATTTCAAGGGCGTCGTCACCCATTACGAACTGGCTGTAGGCTCTACGCCAGAGACCATCAATAAGGTTGTCGCCAAGGGAGAGTTTGCCAACATCAAGAACAATCCGATTCTCCAGTCATTCTACTTCGCTCCAGCAAAGGCACGTTATGTCCAACTGAAAGCGATCAAGCTTGTAAAGAACGACAATACGATAGGTATTGCTGAGATAGGTATTCAATAAATAATATCAAAAACAAGAGGGCTGCCAGATCTGATGGCAGCCCTCTTTATTGTCTAGTCTATCATTATTCTCCTCCTGAAGAAGTCGTGTAAATAACAGCACTATTGCCGTTCTTATCTTTTATTGTGATTCCTTCACCTATAGTGACATTACCACAGATGCCAGAACCATATCTCGCACCATTACCTGGACCTATGTCATAAGTGGCTACATCACTTCCCTTCGTAGCCACAACGATACCGCCTGTAATATTGATGTCACCACATGCAGACTGATAATTATGATACCAAGTAGGGCCAGTACCTATACCAGCGCTTTCAATACCTCCTGTTGCTGTGACACCGCCACCACTAATAGTGATGGTGCCACATGAGCTTGAATAATAACCTGAACCGATGCCAGCGCCCTGTTTACCTCCTGTCGCTGTGACAATGCCACCGGTAATCACAATAGCCTTACACGAAGCTCTCTCATAACCTGCACCGATGCCGGCTGCAGATTCTCCTCCTTCAGCGGTAACGATTCCGCCATTGATGGCTATTATCCCGCAAGAGGTATGATAGCCAGTACCGATGCCTGCACCCTCTATGGAACTTTTTGCATAGACTGTACCTCCATTGATGGTTATGTCGCCACAAGATGCTTCACAGCCACCACCTATTCCAGCACAATCTTTTCCTCCATAAGCTGTAATCTCACCACTGTTAATAATGATATTACCTGAAGAGCCCCAATAATATCCGGCACCAATTCCTGCTCCGTAGCCATTACTCTCGGCAGTGAGCTTTCCGTTACCTTCAATGGTCAATGTATAATCCTTTGGTACATTGATGCCAGAGCACTCATTATTTGCACCTTTGACCTTGTTTTCACCTTCAATGATAAGGGTAGCATCTCCCAAACAGTTAATGCCGGCATACTTTGGTCCTTCAGAGTCAAAACTAGTGATGTCAACATTCTGAAGAGTAACAGTCGCACCGGCCGCAACGGAGATCTTATATTTGTCAGATGCAACTCCTGTCAATATATCACCATCTTGAGCTACATAGTTGGCTGACAGTGCTGCAAGATTAACAATCTTCTGCATGGTGATATTGCCCACATAGAATAAACCTTGTTCGATGGTACCTCCTTTCTTCATTCCTTTATAGGTACCTGATTCTCCTATGGCTTCAAAATAAAAATCAGTAGGAATCTCGACACCAGGAATAGCCACATACACGATAGGTGTACTTGTAGAAGGAAGGACCGTAATGGTTTCAGTATCATAGGTAATAGAGAGTCTATTTACAGAGAGACTTTCTCCTACAGCGTCTTTCAGCGAGAACTTGAAAATACTTTGCTTGTTCTCGAAAGTAGCAGCACTAGTGTACACATCTGTTCCTACAATCTTAGTCACTTGCACAGTGGCAATAGCAGCGTTGCAATACTGGTCGATGTATTCCAGTGTACCTTCTTGTTCCTCATAGGATGCGTCGGGCAAGAACCTCAAGGTTAAAACGTCGTTTACTTCTACATTTGCTACCGTACCTTTGAGGCGGGTTGCACCAGCCTCAACAGGCTTTAATGCTCCTACTGAATCACCGGCATAATATACTACCACCTCATCATCGGCATCCCAGGCAGCTATCAATTCGCCATCAGATTCGACCAACGAACGTGTATTCACATTATCCACAGCATCTACAGTTATCGTATAGACC
Organism: uncultured Bacteroidota bacterium; assembly: GCA_947168315.1. Taxonomy (GTDB): domain Bacteria; phylum Bacteroidota; class Bacteroidia; order Bacteroidales; family Bacteroidaceae; genus Phocaeicola. Next base: position 6,448 of record CAMVLL010000121.1, read on the forward strand.
TTCTGAACTTCAGAAGAAGGGGTGAGTTCATTGTCATCTGTACATGCTTCAAAAGCAACTCCCGCCATCAGCAGGGCTGCAAGGGTAAAATACTTTTTGAACTTCTTCATAGTAATATCCTCCTATCCATTTGACCAATCACCACCACTAGGATAGCCACTTGGACCTCCCTCTGTTCCCGGGCTATCTTCCAGTACTGGACTTTGCAGTTCCATCTCAATCACTTGCACCTCTGGTGCTTCATACTTTCCTTTCATATCGCTCATGTTTTATTGATATATTTTCTCATTTTACAAATGAAAGAAAAAATATTGAAAAAATAAACAAACAAATAAGAATTAGTTACATTATTCCCTCAAAAACCTACTTTTCATCCTTATTTGCAGAAAAATGAAATACTTTGAAGAATAAAAAAAATAGGGGATAAATGACTTAGC
>CAMVLL010000122.1 GCA_947168315.1 uncultured Bacteroidota bacterium
GAACAAAGAAATAAAGCTCCACAGCAGTCACCAGTATAGCCTTGGATCTTACGTTTCATAAATAAAACAAGAAGATATGAAACAAAGGCTGGAACAATCAAAGCGATCCAATAACGCATTGGTAGTAAAATCAGTGAAGGAAGTAATGCTACAACAAAACTGATAAGAAGCTGTTGGATATTCATCTTGTCGTAAATCACTTTATTCTTGGCATTCTCAACATTTCGAGCATACGGCAAAAGGTTTACCACTTGTGAAGCACAGAATTTTGCCCAGATATCACCACAAAAGAGAACCGCACAAGCCAATAAATATGGTAGATGGTTGATTACAGAAAAGAATAAGAGGAAATAAATGATTAATCCAAGCACACCGTATGTACCAATATGCGAATCTTTCATAATCATTAAAATATGTTCCCGATCCGTTCCTCCACCGAATCCATCGCAAAAATCGGCCAATCCATCCTCATGTAAGGCACCAGTCACAAGTAATCTCGAAAGAATTGCTAACAGAACTGCGACAGAAAGTGGAAATATCTGTGCAGATAGGTATAAAACAGCTGCCATGATACCCCCAGTTAAATAACCAACGATAGGCCAAAAGTCAACTACTCGCTTAAAATATTCAACTGGAACATTTCCCAATCTCCAGAAAGGAAGTCGGGTAAAGAACATAAAAGCAGCTAATAATTGTTTCATTTCAGAAATACTTTGTGATAGATGCGTGTGCGAACGTATCCATCTCATTAATCATACGAACAGCAGACTCAACAATTGGATAACAGCAGATAGCTCCTGTACCTTCACCTAAGCGTAAGCCTAAATGGAGTATAGGTTTTGCTTTCATTGCTTGCAAAACAAGTTTGTGACCGGTCTCATCTCCTTGATGAGCAAAGATGGCATAGTCTAAAACATGCGGATAAAGTTTGCTAGCAGCCAACATACAGTTAGTCATGATGAACCCGTCAACCAAGATAGTCATTCCTTTCTCGGCTGCACGTAACATTCCACCCACTGCCATATTCATCTCAAAACCGCCAAAGTAGGTGAGAATCTGTTCAACAGACTTATCACCTTTATAATTCTCAACGCATTTTCTTAATATTTGATACTTATGTTGAATAGCTTCATCATCCAAACCACTACCAGCACCTACACAATCCTTTAAAGGAATGTCTGCTAATAAGTGCATCCATATAGATGATGGTGAGGTATTGCCTATGCCCATCTCGCCAAAGCTGATAATATTACAGCCGGATTTATGAACCATATCAACTATTTCAGATCCACGTTCAATACATAAGTCACGTTCTTCGTCACTCATCGCCGGTCCATAAAGGAAATTCTTAGTACCACGTCTGACGCTAAGGTTTATAATTCCCTTATCGTATGGTAAATCATAGTCAACACCTGCGTCTACAATAAGCAAATTGAAATGATGCTGCCTACAAAGGAAGTTTACGCCACCGCCGCCATGTGTAAAATTACTCAATTGTTGCCATGTTACTTCTTTGGGGGATTTACTAACTCCTTCTTCTACAATGCCATGATCGCCTGCTAATAAAATATTATGAGGTTTACAAAGTGTAGGAGAGAGTGTTTGCTGGATCAAACCTATTTGAAGAGCCAAATCTTCCAGCATTCCCAAAGCACCTTTGGGCTTTGTAAGGTTATTAATTTTATCAATTAATTCTGGTTTTATCCTTTGATCTGGTTGTGTGATATGGAATTTTCTCATGGTTTTACATATATAGTTTATAAAACGGCGGTTCCTTTAATTAAAACGGGTATGCCAGATACCATCAAGTAAACGACGTCGGCTTGAGATGCGATATATTGATTCATCCATCCTTGTAGATCGGTGAACAATCGCTGTATTTTGTTTTCGGAGACAGCTCCAGAACCAATCTCATTGGTAACAAAAATAAAGGTGGCATCTTGTTGTGTAAATTGATCAAACTCTTCTTTCAATGCTGTAAGTGAACGATTCACATCTGATTCTAAGTCGAAAAAATAATTTGTACACCAAAGTGTGACACAATCTATAACAACCACCCGTCCGTTCACGTTGACGGACGACAATTCCTTGTCTTTTTCAATATTTGTCCATTCCTTACCTCGACGTTCCTGATGAATACGAACACGTTCTCTAAACTCATCATCCCAAATTCGAGAAGTTGCGAGATAAACAGGATATTCTGAAAGCGCCAATGCCATCTTTTCAGCATACATGCTCTTCCCAGAACGCTCACCGCCGGTTATTAAGATTATTTTCTTCATGTTTGGTCTACTATTCTAAACTTTCTGCTGTCCTAAGTATAATCGTTGTGGCTCCCAAAGTAATAATCGCACCATCTTCGATCTTTATTTTATCTTTTGGTCCCAGTATCTCATTCATCAGAAATGTCCCAACCATACTTTCATTATCCCGTAACGTATAGACCAATTTTCCTTTTTTATTTCTAGAAACATTGATATAGCAATGTCGACGGTCCATACTTGGGTCGGATGTTTCGATAGGAACATCAACATTCATTCCAGGATGTCTACGTCCAATAAGATTATCGCCTTCCTTTAATGGGATGACTTGTTTAAATGCAAACACATTTTCAACAACAACGATGCTTCCAAAATTATCTTTATTTGCTTGTTCATCCGGATTATCATCTTTTTGAAGTGGTTTAAGTTTAGAAACACCCATCCGGATCTTGAATTCTTTATGACATTGATCACACACAAAGACAAGGGATTGTCCGTCCGTGTACTTTGTCTCATCAAAAATAATGTAATTATCGCATTTCGGACAACGAACTCTTTTCATCTGTCATTCATTTGGAGCAAAGTAACCAAGCGTTTTTAAACTGCTCTTGTTGCTTCAGCTCGTTTAGTTTGTTATTTGCTACGTCTTTTTCTACGAAACTGCTATGTACAATGCGGAAATGACCACTTCCTTCTTTAATCTTCAAGTTTTGTATACCTTTGCTTTCCATCAAAGTAACTGTTGCTTGAGCATCACGCATCGTTTCTAAGCTGGCAATAATAATATGATACCTAGGAACAGATACGTTTGGAGTTGGTTTTGGTGCAGGTGTAGTTATAGTAGGTTGAACTGTTACAGTTTTTACTTCGGTTTTAGGTTGTTCCTTAATAACTTTTTCTTCTTTTGGCTGTGCGACAGGCTGTTTTACGACTGCTTCTTTAACCTTATTTGTTGAAGTCATAGGGATATTCACCTTCTTTACTTCTTTCTTTGTCGTTTCTTTTGCCGGAGTAGGAGAAGCCTTCTTATGAATATCAGGATTAATCACATTCATTGCTAATGACTGTGACTTGATAACGTCGATAAAATCATTAGAGGAAAGAGACGCATAATCACCTTGATCCATATAAGTATTTTCGACCGGTACAGATAATATGAAGAAAAGTAGAATTGCCGCAGCCACAGCAACAGCATCAGTTATCCAGCGAGGAGTTTGAATACTCTTCTTTGACTCAGAAGGCTGGGATAGTTTGGGTCTAAATTCGATTATTTTCGATTCCGATGTACTGACCTTGCTTAATGGGCTCATGTAGAAATGAGGAAGAGAATACAATGACGGTGTCATTACATTCGGTTCATCAGTGCGGAATTCAAAGTCATTATGGATATTGCAGTAAAGATTGCCGATACCTTTCAAATAGACGCAGCCATTCTTGTACAACTGATCTTTCAAATCACTTACCTCAAGCTCAATTCGTCGATTGGCATCACGGAAATCCATGTGATAAGTCTGCATATAGAACTGAACAAGCAATCCATCGTTGATAGTTAACTTCGGATTAAAACCAATAGAACGCTTCGGTGGATAAAAGATTTGTTCATGAGAGTCATAATATGCGGATTCATTATGTACAATAAATCCTCCTAACCCTGGAACGATCACACAATCATTCTCCAGTAGCAAAATTTCTATATGTTTTGCCAATTCTTTCACATGGCAAATTTAACAATATTATTCTAATAACATCTAACTTTTTTCTCTAATTTTTAAACGTTATTCCTTATTTTATTTATATCTTTGTGATAAAGATTGAAGACTGATTCGTAATTCATGAGGTGGTTATATGTATCTGCGCTAATGAGCGTTATTCTTTCATCATGTTTTCCTTCTCATACTCAAAATGAAAAGCAAGAGAATGAGGAAGCCAAACATTTGCTGCAGGGAGTGTGGCTTGATGAACTCTCAGACGAGCCAGTCATGAATGTAAAAGGGGATACCATCTACTATTCCGATGTGTTAAGTGATCCTGTGTTCTTTAAAATCATTGATGATAGTCTTGTCACATACGGCTCCGTCGTTAATTCATATAAGATAATTAAGCAAGGTGAATTCAATTTTCATTTTTATGCCTTGTCGGGTGAGGAAGTTCACTTGCACAAATCTGAACTAAATGACACTACTTCATTTATACACAGACGTGAAGTCCCTATTTACGACAACGTCTTAAAGAAAGATTCTGTTGTTTACTTTAATGACCACCGCTATCACGGATATGTCTATATCAATCCTTCGCATTTCAAGGTAACAAAACCCACAGTATCAGAGAGTGGAATGGCGATGGATAACTTTTATTACGATAATATTATTCATATTTGTGTGTATGAAGGTAAGGAAAAAATCTTTGCGCAGGATATAACCAAGCAGATGTTCGAAAGCTTAATCCCTCATGATTTCTTCCAATACGCTATCTTATCGGATATGGACTTCGATAAAATAGATGCAAGAGGCTATCATTTTCAAGCAAATCTTTGTGTGCCCGACGACGCCTCTTGCTATCTTATAAATTTGATTGTATCTCCGGAAGGGACTATCAATTATGAGATGGTCAATTAGACTATAATTTCCCTTTCTCGTCCAAATACGAATCTTTAAAGCCTAAAAAGTAGAGTACTCCATCCAATCCGATGGTATTAATCGACTGTTGTGCATTTGCTACGACTTTTGGTTTGGCGTGGAAAGCGATACCTAATCCTGCAGTTGAAAGCATTGGTAAATCGTTTGCACCATCACCAACAGCAATTGTCTGAGCGATATCAACGTTTTCCACTTGTGCAATAAGCTTCAACAGTTCAGCTTTTCTACGACCGTCAACGATTTCGCCCAAAAACTTACCAGTCAATTTCCCATCAATGATTTCCAGCTGGTTCGCATACATATAATCAATACCAAAACGCTGTTTTAGATAATTTCCAAAGTATGTAAAACCACCGGAAAGGATTGCAATCTTATAACCATAGTGTTTCAAGACATACATCAAACGTTCAACGCCTTCGGTGATAGGAAGATGCTCTGCAATATCTTGCATAACACTTTCATCTAAGCCTTTTAATAAAGCAACACGTTCAGTGAAACTTTCTTTGAAATCAATCTCACCACGCATAGCACGCTCCGTTATCGCTCGAACTTTGTCACCAACACCTGCACGTTCTGCCAATTCATCAATACATTCTGTCTGAATCAATGTTGAATCCATATCAAAACAGATCAAACGACGCATACGACGGTACATATTATCCAATTGTAAAGAGAAGTCGACACCCATTTCTGAGCTCAAATGCATCAGACTGCTTTGCATCTCTTCTTTATCTCTAGGAGTACCACGTAAAGAAAATTCAATACAAGCACGAACGCTGGCCTTTTCCTCATCCAATGGAATACGACCAGTCAATCGTTTAATTGAATCAATGTTCAAACCTTGTCCGGCAATAATACCTGATACCTTTGCGATTTGAGAAGCCGACAGTTTTCGACCAAGAATGGTAAGGATATATCGATTCTTTCCCTGCATATTCACCCAGTTTGAATACTCTGTCACATCAACAGGAGAGAAGCGTATGGAAACGCCTAAGTCGGTTGACTTGAACAAGAGTTCTTTCATGATATTTCCCGAGTCTTTTTCGTCACTCATAAAGAGGATACCTAACGATAACTGATTATGAATATCAGCCTGACCAATATCCATAATTGTAACATCGTACTTAGATAAAGTCTCTGTAATAGATGCAGTAAGACCAGGACGATCAACACCGGTGATTGTAATAAGTATCAGTTCCTTTTTCATATTGAGAATCATATAGTTTCGACACAAAAATAGATAAATTTTCGTTGAAATGCTACATTTTGTTTGAACTTTTTTGTCCGATGAAATGGGCGAAAATGTGTTATTCAACATATTTTCTTGCAAGAATATTTGTTCGATGTAAAAATATTCCGTAACTTTGCAGAACTCACCCTAAAAAAAGAGGGTTGAAAATCAACATTTTGCACATTTTTGTGCAGTTGATTGAGTAATTATAACTAATCATCTAAAATGGAATTTATGATTAAAAATGTAAAAACCATTTTTGTATTGTTATTCGTAACCTCGATACTTTCTTTATCATTCATTGGTAAAGATATGAATTCGATTGGATTGAATATTGGAGACAAAGCTCCGAATATTCGTTTAAACTTAGATGAGCAAGTTATAGATTTGCGACAAATAGAAGGAAATATGGTTTTGATCAGTTTCTGGGCTAGCTTCGATGCATCATCCAGACTGACAAATGCAAACCTATATCATGCCATCCAGGGAATGGATAATATTAAAATGGTATCCGTATCATTCGATGATTATCAAAGTATTTTTGAAGATGCAATCAATAAAGATTTGATCTCATCGGATAATTGTTTTATGAAACGCTTTGATCGTTCAACCAAAGAATACCGTACATATCAAGTAGAAAATGGTTTTAAAAACTATCTTCTTAATGAAAATGGAACGATTATAGCAA
>CAMVLL010000123.1 GCA_947168315.1 uncultured Bacteroidota bacterium
AGTGCCATATTTGTTATCCTTTACATCTTTTGCAAACAATACCGGATCATTCTCGCCATATTGCATGAAAAGATTGTATGAGATAGCCTCATTGAACTCCAGACGAGCTGGATCCCATTCCAACAAATTCAGATTCTGGCTTTCCTCTTCCACCGTAAACACTAATTCTTTTTCAGAAGCTGTTACAACTGCTGAAACAGCATTTCCATACGAATAGATAGTCACACTTTGCTTATTCGATTCTAAGTCACCGTCTTCGCCAGAAGCTACAACATAGAAATCAGCGTTGTATGATGCGTTCTGAGGAGCACCGCTTAAGCTTAACAAAGCGGTATGTAATTTCTCCTTTTCAACATCCAAGAACAACTGGTCTGTTGAACCGATAGATACAGGTGAGCCACCTTCGTACTGAGCATACAACGTATACGTGTTGACGTTGGTGAAACGTGCTTTACTCCATGCGAATTTTACAATCTCAGACATGGTGTTTCGAGTCATCAAGATAGAACCATTGCTAACCAACTCAGGTGCTTTCGGAGCGGTTGAGAATGCATCTTCAGGATCTTCTTGGCATCCTGTAGCAGCTACCATTAGAATAGCTGCCACAAACATATATTTTAAATATTTTATCATATCTCTTAGTCTTTAGAAGTGAAACGTTATTGTTTAACCAATTCCAAAACATAAGGAGTACGGTTTGCATGGAATACGACTACGTATGATCCTGCCTCAGGCACGACGATGTTACCAGCTCCCTTCTCAAGTTCGTAACCACCTTTCACATCTGAACTCATAACTCCAGTTGTTCCCCAGTTGGTATCCCATTTCTGGTCTACACGTACCTTAATTTCGGTACCTGCATCTAATGAGATAGCTTCGGTCTTCCAAGTATTTGTTGTGTAATCCCAAACAAATGGAGTATCAGCGATACCTGAATTTCCCCAGTCGTTGAAACCACCGACCAAACCAATCATATTTCCAATGGCCTTATGGTCAATGGTCATCACTGTCGTGTTGACAGTTAACGTGAAGATACTGCCTTCGGAAAGGTCAAGTGATAAGTTAGAATCACTTTGTTCCGGACAAGACCAAGACGGAGTCAGGAAGTTATATCCCCAGTTAGCTGCTGCCCAGTTCTGTTCAGCCGTGATCTTAAAGTAAGAGCGCTCATTCCCAGCAGCTGTTCCTTGGTTGAAATCTGCCATAAAAGAGTAGATGTTTGAGCCACCAGCAGTCTCATAGAAGATGGAAGCGTTACCAATATCCCATCCATTGGTAGTCTCACCACATAAGAACAACCATTTCTTAGCCTGAGCATACGTGTTAATAGTGAAAGTATTGGAATTATTCGACTTCACACTATCGAAGAGGTCCGTATCCGCAATCTTAGCAACGATAAAAGCGGAGATAGGTACTGAAACATTTGCAGCATAGCCCAACTCGTTCATAACGATTCCATTTAAGTCTCCCTTATTCACTGCTAAAGAAGTACTTGAGGAGTTACCAACGAAAGCATCTTTTTTACCATCTGTCAGATAGAGTGAATACAAGATCTGAACAGGTTGTCCAAAGTCAGCAGCCGACCAGGTGAAGATTGCTGATTCAGCAGCTGAGTTATCAGCATTTACAATGACATTGTTACATTGTCCAATGACTGGAGCAACAAAGGATGTCGGATCGCTTATTTTCACGTTCTCGATGTCCGAATCACATGCGGTGAAAAATCCGATTGTTGCCAGTAACATGATATATTTAATAAACTTCATATTTCTTAGAATTAAATGTTCGTAATTAATAACCTTCATTTTGTACTAGATTCGGATTTTCATTCAAATCACTCTGCAGTAACGGATAGACAATTCTGAAAGAAGGAAGAGAGGTCTTTCCATCAGGAACGCCACCTTTATAAGGCCAAGGGAACTTAGAAGATGTGAAAAGTCCGTAACGGATCAAGTCTGTACGACGGTGACCTTCCCACATCAGCTCAGCACCACGCTCTTTTAAGATAAATTCAGTGTCAATATAAGAAGGAGTATCAAGGCCGGCACGGTCGCGCAAAGCCTTTACATAACCTACTGCTGTCGCATTCGTCGTTGTTCCACCATCCATACGTGCTTGAGCTTCTGCATAAATCAGATACATCTCAGCCAAACGGAAGATAGCGAAGTCGGCAGAAGAGAACAATGAATAATCGCCTGAAGAGAAAAGATTACCTTTTGAATCACGGCTTGTCCATTTCCAACATCTCCAACCTGTGTTGACATCAGCTTTGTCGTAAGCCTCTGCACCACCAATGTTATACAACAATGCGCGCTTGTCACTCTTTGATCTATCAAAGCCCAAACCTTCTTTTGCGCTCCAGTTTACGTCAGCCAGCTCAAAGTTTCTAGTAACATATTCACTTGGAACATGGTAACCATTCCAGTTATCACGGGAAACCTTAGAACCTTCTGGGTATCCTAATACTTTTGCAACGTCTTGATTAGCTGTTTCACTTAATGAAGCTGAAACAAAGTGTGTTGTACCACCCCAACTTTGTGTGTTATCGCGGTCGTATGCAACAGCATAAATAATTTCGTTACGAGCATTCATATTCTCACCATTGTCTTGCAAGAACAAATCTTCATAGTTAGGACATAAACTGTATCCTAGGTCAATGACTGATTTAGCAGCATCTCTGGCCTCTTGCCAACGAGCTTTGCCTGTATAAACTTCTGCATTCAAATACATTCTAGCCAATAATGCCATGGCAGCACCTTTATCAGCACGTGGATAATCTACTGCACCCTTATTTGCCAATTCTTCGCCATCAGTTCCATTGATAATTGACTTTAATTCACCTTCAATCCAGTTGAAGAGATTAACTCTACCAATTTGTCCCGGTAACTCACCGTTGATATTTTCTTCCAATGCGAAAGGAGGGTTGCCAAACAAATCCATCATGAAGTAATAAGCTAAGGCACGTAAGAAGCGGGCTTCTGCACGAAGTTGAGATAAACCTTGGATATCTTTGTCCTTGCTTTGTTTCAGGAACTCATTAGCACGTGTGATTGCCATCATACCACGAGTATAAACAGCGATCGTAGAGGAGTTAGGTGTAGATGACCAAGAGTTGTTCTGCAAGTCAATGATGTAAGGGTCACCCCAGATACACTTCAATGCATCAACAGACATCTCATTCAGCATCACTAATTGGCGAATAAATTCACTTTGTCCAGCATCGTCCATAGCTAGATCCGAAGCTCCAGGAGAGTTCTGGCTTACTAGGCAGAAAGAACCATATACGTATGCCAAACCTTGTTCGAGACCACTAAGAGATTGATAAGATCCTTCAGCGGTTTTATCTGTTTCATTCAATGGCAATGTATCCAAATCATTGATACATGAGCTTGTCATAAAAGCAGCTGCAATTGCCAGACTATATATAAACTTTTTCATATTGCACATCCTCATTTTAGAAGTTAATATTCAGACGAACAGTATATAAACGTGGACGAGGAATCAGATTGTTATCAACACCGTCAGCTGCTGTCAACTCAGGATCCAAACCACTGTAATTCGTAATAGTAAATACATTCTGAACAGATGCGCCTACACGGATTTTGCCTTTCCAGTGTGCGAACTTATCGAACGTATAACCCACATTGATATCGTCCATACGGAAGAATGAAGCATTCTCCAAGAACATATCAGAATACTTTTGATGGTCGCTGTACAACTCTGTCCAACCTGTCTTGTAAACATAAGTAGAAAGGTTGTCGATATAACCCTTTGTCCATGCGTCAGAGTAAGATGAAGAATTGCTCATTGCTACTCTGTTCAACGCATAACCACCAAATGAGCCGTGTGCATTGAAACCGAAGTCCCATTTCTTATAAGTGAACTGCGAGCTCAAGCCATAGAAGAATTTCGGAAGGATACTCTTACCGGTTACATAACGGTCCTGTTCTGTAATCATTCCGTCACCATCGCGGTCAATCAATACATTCTCGATAGCTTTTCCATCAGCATCATATGCCTGTTGATAGAGATAATAGGTATATGGTGTATAACCAATACGGTAAAGAGAAGTATAACCACCAGTACCACCCATGTTCGAACCAACTTGTACGCCAATGTAGTCGTCAGTAGTCATGGTTGTCAGCTTGGTAATCTCTGTCTTTTGCCAAGTACCATTCAAGTTGATAGTCCAACGCATGTCATGCTTCTCAATAGGAATGAAGTTCAAGTTAAACTCAAGACCCATGTTCTTCATATCACCGACATTCGAGATAACGGTGTTGGAGAAGTTATTACCCATTGGAGTAGTCACGTCGTTCAACAAATCGTATGTCTTGCGAAGGTATGCATCAACATTACCATTGATGCGGCCACCGAAGATACCGAAGTCCAAACCAACATTCCAAGTTTCTGTAGTTTCCCATTTGATATTTGGGTTGTAAGCATTTGGAGCCAAAGTATAGATATATCCACCATTCCATGGAATACGCATTGTCAAAGCAGAAGACTCGGTGTACTTAGCCTGATATGCATAGCAACGGTCCATACCAATATCTTGCTGACCAGTTTGTCCCCAACCTAAACGCAGTTTCAAACTAGAGAAGAATGGGTTTTCCTTGATGAAGTTTTCTTCAGCAATGTTCCATGCAAAAGCTGCTGATGGGAAAAGACCCCAACGGTTGTCCTTTGAGAAACGGGAAGAAGCATCATCACGCAAAGAGAAGGTGAACAAATACTTTGAAGCGATGGAGTAGTTTACACGACCGTAGAATGACAGCAAGTAATACTCGCGACGATCTGTCGGCTTCTGAAGGTATACTTGGTCATGCTTTTCTGTGTTATAATACTGAGTTTGATCGTATTTCACATAGTTGTGTTGCCAAGAGTAACCACCCATGACATCCAAATGATGGATACCGAACTCTTTGTTGTAGTTCGCATAGAGTTCCAACAAAGTGTTGGAGTTCTGGTTAGCATAATCATTGTAATAGTCTTCATTGGCATTGCGTAAAGCCAAGATAGATCCTAATGTGTTATATGTATAACCAGTAGTTCTAGAGAAGTCGTAACCTAAGTTCAGGTTTAAACGTAAATCTTCAAAACCATGAATCTTATAATCCAACTGTGCATTACCCATGGAACGCCAAGAACTGTTTCTGTTGTTTGGATCATACAATTGTGACAACGGGTTAATACCTGCCATGTTATTAGCTGATCCGTCAGCAGTCAACCAGTTGAAGTAACCGCTAGTACGAGTGTAATCGATGTCACCGTTTGCATTGGTAAAATAAACCGGCATTGACGGACTGAATGTGATAGCACTTCCAATGGCTCCTTGATTAGGATAGTTAGCCTTGTTGTAGATACCTTTTGCATTCAAGTTTACTGAAAGGTGATCTTGGAAGAACTTTGGAGACAGGCTGATTGACATATTTGCACGTTGGTTGTCACCGACCTTCAAAGTAGCTTCATTATAGTTGTAACCCAAACTTACACGGAAAGGAAGACCAAGCTTGTTACCATAAACACTGATGTTCTGGTCGGTTGAGAATGCTGTGCGGTAGATAAGATCTTGCCAGTTTGTATCTGCATTGCCCATCAATGCTAAGATACCTGCACCTTGTGCACTGTCTGTACCGTAAGCATTTGTGATGAAGTTACGATATTCCTGTGCGTTCATTACTTCCAATGTGCTGGTGTTTTGCTTCAAACTATAGCTTGAATCATAGCTTACATTTACCTTGTCGCCAGTTCCTTTTTTGGTCTGAATAATGATGACACCATTTGATGCACGTGAACCGTAGATGGCTGTAGCGGATGCATCCTTCAAAACTGTGTATGACTCGATATCGTTCGGGTTAACAGTTGCCAAAGGATTGGCCATACCTGCACCACCTTCACTGGTTACAGGAATTCCGTCAATCACGATCAACGGGTCATTGCTTGCATACAAAGATGCGGCACCACGAATACGGATGGTTGCACTTCCTGTCGGGTCACCTGAAGGAGGAGTTACCAACAATCCAGGAACCTTACCTTGCAACATCTGGTCAGGAGAAGTGATGGCTCCACGGTTGATCTCTTCAGCTTTGATAGCTGTAACAGAACCAGTCAAGTCATTCTTCTTGACAGAACCGTAACCAATAACAACGACTTCTTCAAGCAAGTCTGTGTCTTCTTTCAAGGTAACGGTCATATTTGGGGCAGCGGGTAATTCCTGTGTTTGGTATCCTATGAAAGAAATAACCAGGATATCCCCTGCGTTCACACCTGATAACTGGAAATTACCGTCCAAATCGGTAATCGTTCCAGTCACGGTGCCTTTAACTAAGACATTGGCTCCGATGACCGGTTCGCCAAACGTGTCTTTAACAAGTCCTTTAACTGTTATTTGCTGAGCAAAAACGTTAACGGACAAGCATAATCCTATTACCATTGTCAATAGGATTTTGAGCATTACGTTCTTTTTTCTCATGTCTCTGATTTTAAAGTTAAGTTTATACTATTTACTTTTTTATATCTTGAGTTCAATTCATTTCAATGATTCG
>CAMVLL010000124.1 GCA_947168315.1 uncultured Bacteroidota bacterium
ATTCGCCTTTAGGTCCTTTTACCTTAACAAGATTGCCATCAATCTTGACTTCCACTTTTTCTGGAATACTAATCGGTGCTTTTCCTATACGTGACATGTCCTAACTATTAATATACGTAACACAAAACTTCACCACCAACATTTAAAGCACGTGCTTCCTTATCCGAAATCACACCTTTATTAGTGGATAGAATGGCAATACCTAAGCCATTCAATACACGTGGCAATTCTTCAACTGGAACATATTTACGCAAACCAGGTTTACTGATTCTTTCCAATTTTCTAATAGCCGGTGCTTTCGATACTGGGTGATATTTCAATGCAATTTTAATAACACTATCCTTACCTTCTCCTTCGAACTTGTAGCTCAAAATATATCCCTTGTCAAACAATACTTTTGTCATTTCTTGTTTGATTTTAGAAGAAGGTACTTCAACTACCTTGTGTTGTGCTTTCTGCGCGTTTCTAATCCTTGTTAGATAATCTGCTATTGAATCTGTCATTGTTGTTAATTTATATTTTACCAACTTGCTTTCTTAACTCCTGGTATCAAACCTGCCGATGCCATTTCACGGAATTGGATACGGCTGATACCGAACTGACGAATATAACCTCTTGGTCTTCCAGTAATACTGCAACGATTATGCAATCTAACCCGTGAAGAGTTTTTAGGCAATTTGCTTAATCCCACATAATCACCTTTTTCTTTCAATTCTTTGCGTTTCTTCGCATATTTATCAACTAACTCTTGACGCTTTCTTTCGCGTGCTTTCATTGATTCTTTTGCCATGCTATAGTCTATTTTTTAAATGGAAAACCGAATTCTTTTAGTAATGCAAAACCTTCCTCATCAGTATTTGCAGAAGTAACGAACGTTATATCCATACCCATCAATTTGTTGATTTTGTCAACTTCGATTTCAGGGAAAATGATTTGTTCTGTAATACCGAATGTGAAGTTTCCTCTTTTATCAAATTTAGTATTGATACCTTGAAAATCTCTAATACGAGGAAGAGCTGTACAAATCAATCTTTCAAGAAATTCGTACATTTTATCTCTGCGTAGAGTCACTCTTACGCCAATAGGCATTCCTTTTCTCAATTTGAAGTTTGAGATATCCTTTTTGGAGTATGTTGGAATAGCCTTTTGACCAGCAATCAATGAAATTTCTTCGACTGCAGTGTCAATCAACTTTTTATCAGCAACGGCATCACCAATAGCTTGGTTAATCACGATCTTTTGGATGCGTGGCACTTGCATTTTTGACTTATACCCGAATTGTTTTTGCAAATTCGCCTGTATAGTTTCAGTATAAAGTTTCTTTAATGTAGGTACGTAACTTTCCATTATTTAATTTCCTCCCCTGTCTTTTTTGAATATCTTACCAACTTGCCTGTTTCAGTACGTTTCTTACCCACTCTTGTTGGTTTTCCTGTCGCAGGATCAACAAGCATAAGATTTGATACATGAATAGGAGCTTCTTTCTTTACAATTCCTCCTTGAGGATTTTTTGTACCAGGTTTCGTGTGTTTCGACACCAAATTGATACCTTCAACAAGTGCTTTGTCAGTTTTGGTCTCCATTTTCAGGATTTTGCCTTGTTGACCTTTGTATTCGCCCGAAAGCACTAATACGGTGTCACCGTTTCGTATGTTAAACTTCTTTTGCATCGTAATTCTTATTAAAAATTATAACACTTCAGGTGCAAGTGAAACGATCTTCATATATTGTCCATCACGCAATTCACGTCCCACAGGACCAAAAATACGAGTACCTCGCATTTCGCCAGCTTCGTTAAGCAATACTACAGCCTTGTCGTCGAAACGGATATATGAGCCGTCGGCACGCTTAACTTCTTTTTTAGTTCTTACAACTACTCCTTTAGTAACTTGGCCTTGTTTAACATTACCGTTTGGTATAGCGCTCTTTACAGTTACTACGATTTTATCACCGATAGAAGCATACCGTTTTCCTGTACCGCCAAGTACGCGAATACACAAAACTTCTTTTGCTCCACTGTTATCAGCAACGTTTAATCTTGTCTCTTGCTGTATCATCTCTTATTTCGTTTTTTCAATTATCTCTACTAATCGCCAACGCTTTGTCTTACTCAAAGGACGAGTTTCCATTATTCTTACAACATCGCCTTCTGAACATTCACCTTTTTCATCGTGAGCAACAAACTTTGAGGTGTTCTTCAAGAATTTACCATACAAAGCATGTTTTTCTTTTTCCTCAACAGCAACAACAATAGTTTTGTCCATTTTGTTGCTGACAACGATGCCTATTCTTTCTTTTCTAAAATTTCTCTCCATCCTAGAATTATTTATTTAGTTCGCGTTCTCTTAATATTGTTTTCAAGCGAGCAATTGTTTTCTTTGCATCCTTTATTTGGTTAGGATTGTCAAGAGGAGTGATAACATGATTAAGTTTCATCTTATTCAACGCATCTTGCTCTACTTGGATTTTTTCCTCGATCTCTTTTGTCGATAATTCTCTAATTTCTGTTGCTTTCATGGTCTATCTACTATTCTTGAACATAATCATTTCTTACAACAAACTTGGTTGTTATCGGCAATTTTTGAGCTGCCAAACGAAGTGCTTCTTTAGCTACTTCCAATGGAACACCATCTGCTTCAAACAATATTCTTCCCGGAGTCACAGGTGCTGCCCAGTGAGACACTGCACCTTTACCTTTACCCATACGTACTTCAGCTGGTTTTGAAGTAACAGGCTTATCAGGGAAGATGCGAATCCAAATCTGACCTTCACGTTTCATATAACGAGTAACAGCAACACGGGCTGCCTCAATTTGACGAGCAGTAATCCAATAAGATTCCAGAGATTTAATTCCGAAAGATCCGAATGCCAATTCATGCCCTCTTTGAGCATTACCTTTCATTCTTCCCTTTTGCTGCTTTCTATATTTTGTCTTTTTAGGTTGTAACATCGCTAATCCTCCGTATTATTTTTTATTACTACTTTTTCTTCTACCGCCGAAGTTTTTCTTTGGAGCTGCATTAGCTACGAAGTTGTTTGGAGTCAAATCAACTTTGCCATAAACTTCACCTTTGAAGATCCATACTTTCAAGCCCAATTTACCATACGTTGTCAAAGCAAATGTGCTTGCGTAGTCTATATCAGCACGCAATGTATGAAGAGGAATACGTCCTTCCTTATACATTTCAGAACGAGCCATTTCAGCGCCGTTCAAACGGCCTGAAATCTGAATTTTAATACCTTCAGCACCCATTCTCATAGCGGATGCGATAGCCATTTTAATTGCGCGTCGGTAAGCAACACGGCCTTCCAATTGACGTGCTATGCCATCAGCAACGATAACAGCGTCCAACTCAGGACGTTTGATTTCGAAGATATTGATTTGAACTTCCTTATTGGAAATTTTCTTCAATTCTTCCTTCAACTTGTCAACTTCCTGACCTCCTTTACCAATAATGATACCCGGACGGGCAGTGTTAATTGTTACTGTGACCAATTTCAATGTACGCTCGATGATAATCTTCGAGATGCTTGCTTTTGCAAGACGAGCGTTCAAATAACGACGGATCTCGTAATCTTCATGTAGTTTTTCTACATAGTTGTCTCCGCCGTACCAGTTAGAATCCCAACCTTTTATAATTCCTAACCTGTTTCCTATTGGATTTACTTTTTGTCCCATGAATTATTTATTTGTTTCTGTTTGAATTGTATCCACTACAACTGTAACGTGGTTTGAACGTTTGCGAATTCTGTGTGCGCGACCTTGTGGAGCCGGTTGAATTCGTTTTAAAGTTTTACCTTCGTCAACGAAGATTTCTTTCACGAACAGAGGATTATCCTCGATACGTTTGCCTTCGTTTTTCTGTTGCCAGTTGTTCACTGCACTCATCACAAGTTTCTCAACTTTGCGCGCAGCTTCTTTGGATGAATAACGCAATATATCCAGTGCGAGATTTACCTCTTTACCTCTAATCATGTCAACAACTAAACGCATTTTGCGAGGAGATGTCGGACAATTACGCAATATAGCGAAAGCCTTTGTTTTTTTAGCTTCCTTATACTTTTCTGCTGATTCTTTTTTTCTATTCATGACTCGCTAATTTACTTTTTATTACCACCATGACCTCGGAAGTTACGTGTAGGAGCGAATTCACCTAATTTGTGTCCCACCATATTTTCCGTTACATAAACTGGAATGAATTTATTTCCATTATGAACCAATACTGTATGACCAACGAAATCTGGCGAAATCATTGAGGCACGCGCCCATGTCTTGATAGAGGTTTTCTTTCCACTTTCATTCATTTGAAGAACCTTTCTCTCCAAGTTGAAATCAATATATGGTCCTTTTTTTAGAGAACGACTCATAGCTTCTTCGTTTTAATTACTTCTTTCTTCTTTCAATGATTAATTTATTTGATGCTTTTTTAGGAGCACGTGTCTTATAACCTCTTGCAGGAAGACCTTTTCTTGAACGAGGAAGACCTCCCGAAGCACGTCCTTCACCACCACCCATTGGGTGATCTACTGGGTTCATAACAACACCTCTGTTTCGTGGACGGCGTCCCAACCATCTTGAACGTCCAGCCTTACCAGATTGTTCCAACGAATGTTCTGGATTTGAAACCGAACCGATAGTTGCTTTGCAAGTCACAAGCACCATTCTTGTTTCTCCTGAAGGCAATTTGATGATAGCATATTTGCCATCACGTGATGCCAATTGAGCATACGAACCTGCGCTACGTGCTAATTGTGCGCCTCTACCCGGAGTCATTTCAATATTATGGATGATTGTACCAAGAGGAATATCTTTCAAGTACAATGCATTTCCTACTTCAGGTTCCGCAGTTGCGCCAGAAACGATTTTCTGACCTACTTGGATACCGTTTGGAGCAACGATGTAGCGTTTTTCGCCATCAGTGTATTGAACCAAACAAATTCGTGCACTTCTATTAGGATCATATTCAATAGTCAACACTTCTGCTTGAATATCTTCTTTATCTCTCTTGAAGTCAATGATACGATATTTGCGTTTGTGGCCTCCACCAATATAACGCATCGTCATCTTACCTGTGTTATCTCTACCACCAGTGCTCTTCTTTACAGCCAACAATGATTTTTCCGGGTTGTTGGTAGATGATATTTGTGTATCAACTACGACAACCTTGTGACGTTGACCAGGGGTGGTTGGTTTTAATTTCTTTATTGCCATTTCTATTAAATATTACTATAGAAGTCTATTTTCTGATCTTTTGGAATTGTAACGATTGCTTTTTTAAAAGCATTTGTTCTACCTACCATCAATCCTTGTTTTTTCGTATTACGAGTTTTAACCTTACCTTCGTAACGGATTGTGTTAACAGATAAAACAGTTACATCATACATTTCTTCGACTGCTTTTTTAATTTGACCTTTGTCTGCAGTTTTCTCAACGATAAAACCATATTGGTTCAAAGCGTCGCCTTTTTTCGACATTTTTTCAGTTATTATCGGTCTTTGCAATACTCCCATCACCAATTATTTTTTTAAAGTTTTAACAATTTCTTCTACAGAACCCTCACACAAAATCAAATTTTTAGCCTTTAGAATTTCGTAAGTATTTAAATCACAAGCACTTACGACAGAGAACCCCTGTAAATTTCTAGCGGACAAATATACATTTTTATTTGGATTTGCCACAACTAACAGAGAGTTTTTATCATCAAGGTTAAAATTTTTCTTGAATTCCACCATTTGTTTGGTTTTTGGAGCTTCAAAAGAAAAGTCTTCAACGACTATGACTTCGTTATCTTTTACCTTAGCAGACAATGCTGATTTACGAGCCAGTGCCTTAACTTGTTTATTCACTTTTTCAGAATAATCTCTTGGTTGAGGGCCAAAAACTCTTGCTCCGCCACGGAACAATGGGTTCTTGATGCTACCTGCACGAGCGCCACCAGTACCTTTTTGTCTTTTCAATTTCTTAGTGCTACCTGAAAGCATGCTCTTTTCTTTAGAAGCATGAGTACCTTGACGTTTGTTAGCTAAGATAGCTTTCACATCCAAGTAAACAGCATGTTCATTTGGCTCGATGCCAAATACAGAATCGTCAAGAGTTACTTTCTTTCCGGTTTCCTTTCCTTGTATATCTTTTACTGCTATTTCCATCTTACTTAGTCATTATTAAATATCCACCTTTAGCGCCAGGCACAGCACCTTTTACTAATACTACATTCTTTTCAGGTAATACTTTTATTACTTGAAGGTTTTCAACTTTCACTTGGTTGCCACCCATTTGTCCTCCCATTCGCATACCTTTGAATACGCGTGAAGGAGTAGAACAAGCACCGATAGAACCAGGAGCGCGTTGACGGTCGTCCTGACCGTGGGTTGCCTC
>CAMVLL010000125.1 GCA_947168315.1 uncultured Bacteroidota bacterium
CTTTAATCTGTTCCAACTCGTCTTTCATCTTAACCACGATGTTCTGCATCTCGGCCAAATTGGATTTGCTGCCCGTCGTGTTGATTTCGCGGCCCATTTCCTGAGCTATAAAACCAAGTTTCTTACCTTGCCCATGACCATTCTTCATGGTCTCTCTGAAATAATTGAGGTGGTTGGATAAGCGTTGCTTTTCTTCGCTGATATCGAGTTTTTCAATATAATAGATCAACTCCTGTTCCAATCGGTTCTGGTCATAATCTACCGGTAATGTTTTTAATCCATCTACGATTCGTTCTCTGATTTTCTGAACACGCTCGGTCTCATACGGTTCGATGGATTTCAACAATCGCTCGATATTATCTATTTTCTCAGTGAACTTCTTCTCCAGAGCCATACCTTCTTGTAACCGGAAATCAACCAGTGCCTGTAATGCTTTGAGAATGGTTTCTTTCACGGTTTTCCATTCTTCTTCTTCCAGCTCCTGTATTTCAGCCTTCGACATTACATCAGGCATCCTTAGTAAGATAGGGAACCATTCAGAAGGTAGAGGTAAATCATATTCATTTGAAAGATTCACAATCTGCTGATGGTAATTCTCCAACAAGGCAGCGTTGATAGGAATAGCTGCACTGTCAGCCTCTTTTTCTATCCAAAGACTGAAGTCAACCTTTCCTCTTTCCAACTTTTGTGCGATGATTGCACGAATCTCCATCTCCTTCTCTCGATAGTCTGGAGCAATTCGGGTAAACAAATCCATCGCCTTGCTATTGAGTGATTTGATCTCTACTGTAATCTTTTTATTCCCATAATTGGCAACAGCTTTGCCATATCCTGTCATCGATTGTATCATAATGAATGTGTATTTTTTACAAAAGTAATCATTTTAAGAGAAATAAGTGTAAATAAAGTCGTATATTTGCAAACTATAATTCGAATTCGGAACAAGATGGCTTGTATATTAAATATAGAAACCTCCACGGAAGTATGCTCAGTATCTGTGAGCCAAGATGGTTTGGCAGTCTTCTCAAAAGAAGACATGAAAGGTCCTTCTCATGCCGTACAACTGGGCTCATTTGTGGATGAGGCTATATCGTTTGTTGATAGTCAGGCTACCCCTTTGGATGCTGTCGCTATCAGTTGTGGACCAGGCTCTTACACAGGTTTGAGAATTGGCACATCCATGGCGAAAGGCATCTGCTTCGGCAGAGATCTTCCTCTAATTGCCGTCTCATCACTTGAAATTTTGTGTGTTCCTGTACTTCTGAAATATGATTTGCCTGAGAACGCTTTGCTTTGTCCGATGATCGATGCCCGGCGTATGGAAGTATATGCCGCCCTATACGACCGTTCATTAAAAGTGTTGCGAGAGGTATCTGCTGATATTATTGATGAGAATTCATATCGTGAGTTCTTGGATCATAATCCTGTTTATTTCTTTGGTAACGGAGCAGCTAAGTGTAAAGAAAAACTCACACATCCTAATGCTTTTTTCATCGATAATGTCCTGCCAGAGGCTAGATGGATGTTCCCATTGGCAGAAAAAGCATGGCTTCGGTCGGATTTTAAGGATGTCGCCTACTTCGAACCTTTTTACTTGAAAGAATTTGTGGCAACGAAACCAAAAAAACTATTATAATATGGAGTATAATACCCAACGTCGTAGGTTACCTCTTCCACAATATGGAAGAAGTGTGCAGAACATGGTGGACTATTGCTTGACCATAGAAGACCGTGAAGAGCGTCAACGCTGTGCCTCCACTATCATTAATATTATGGGTGGTATGTTCCCTCGTTTGCGTGACTCAGAAGATTTCAAGCATAAACTTTGGGATCATTTGGCAATCATGTCAGATTTTAAGTTGGATATTGATTACCCTTTCGAAATCGTTAAGAAGGAAGACTTGACAATTAAGCCTGATCCTATCCCATATTCCCAAGGCAATATACGGTATAGGTATTATGGTCGGATTCTTGAATTGATGATCCAAAGAGCTGCGGAGTATCCGGAAGGAGAGGAGAAAAAACAGCTGATATGGCTGATCGCTTGTTGTATGAAACGCAGCTACTCGAATTGGAATAAGGACAACGTGGACAATCAGAAAATTGTTGATGATCTGAAGGAGTATTCACATGGTGCCATCGAGTTGACCAAGGAAGATCTGGATGCATGCGAACAATTGGCTGCTCAACGTAGATCGGCCGGACAAAAGAAACAAAGCAACGCCCAGCGGAAACAGAATATGGGACAACGACGTAAATTCTAAAGGTTATGATCAGATCCGAGGAAGTCTATAAGATTGGTGTATTCAACAAACCTCATGGCATTAAAGGTGAATTACAGTTCACGTTCACTGATGATATCTTTGATCGTGTGGATTGTGATTATCTGATTTGCCTACTGGATGGTATTCTCGTACCATTCTTTATTGAGGAATACCGCTTTCGCTCGGATACAACAGCCTTGATGAAACTGGAAGGAGTAGATTCTGATCGACAAGCTCGCATGTTCACAAATGTCGAGGTGTTCTTCCCAAAGAAATATCTGGATGAAGATGATAATGAAGTCTTGACTTGGCAGTATTTCATTGGATTTAGGGTGCTTGACAAGCAACATGGGGACCTCGGGGAAATTACCGCTGTAGATGATAGTACGATGAATATCCTGTTTTGTATAGAGAAAGACGGTGAGGAACTTTTGTTACCAGCTCATGAGGAGTTCATTCGGAAGATTGATAAAAAGAAAAGAGAAATATTGGTTCAGATTCCGGAAGGTTTGTTAGGATAAGATGACAGATAAAGGTAAGAAAAAAGCTTTTTGGCGTAACTTAAAGTTCAAATACCGTTTGGTTATAACGAACGAGAACACGTTGGAAGACATCGTGGACATTCATGTATCCAAGCGGAATGGCTTGTCATGGCTTTTACTCTTCTTATTTATAGTTCTGTCCATATCAGCCCTGATCTTGGCCTTCAGCCCATTGAAGAATTATCTTCCTGGTTATATGAACAGTGAGGTCAGAAAGCAAGTGGTTGAAAACGCTTTGCGAGCCGATTCGTTGCAAGAAGTGCTGGATAAACACCAGTTATATGTACTGAATATCCAAGATATCCTTCGTGGAGACATTAAGGCAGACTCCATTCATTCGATTGATTCATTGACTACGGTTCGCTATGACTCATTGATAGAGAAGACCCGTAGAGAAGAGGAGTTCCAACGGAAATATGAAGAAAGAGAAAGATATAATCTAACCGCTACTACTCCTTCCATGGATATGGCAAGTACCATCTTTTATCGACCTACCAAAGGTGTAGTGTCAACGGGATTCGACCGGACAGGCAAACATTATGGCATAGATATTGCTGCAAAGCAGAATGAAAGTGTACTCGCCACCAGCGATGGAACGGTTATCTTTGCGGGCTATACTGCAGAAACAGGTTATGTAATCCAGATACAACATACACAGGATTTTGTGTCTATTTATAAATATTGTGGAAACGTCTTGAAACATGAGGGAGAAAGTGTAAAAGCAGGGGAGGTTATTGCCGTTGTCGGGAATCGTGCTCATGTGGAAGGAGGAACTTATTTACATTTTGAACTGTGGTATAAGGGGCGTGCAATAGACCCGACACAATATATTGCATTATAATGAAGAGAAAACAAATAGCTATATTAGGATCGACCGGCTCAATTGGTACGCAGGCCCTTCAAGTGATTGAAGATCATCCTGATCTCTATGAGGTTTATGCTTTGACTGCACACAATAGTGTGGATCTATTGGCGAAACAGGCTCGTAAATTTCATCCAGATTGTGTGATTATAGCCAATGAGGATAAATATGTCGAGCTAAAAGGCCTGTTGAAGGACTTACCTATTAAGGTATATGCTGGTGCAGATGCTATCAACGAGATGGTATCGGCAGATCCGATTGATATTGTATTGGCTTCGATGGTTGGTTATGCAGGTTTGCGACCGACAATAGAGGCTATTAAGGCAAGAAAGACGATAGCGTTAGCCAATAAGGAGACAATGGTGGTCGCTGGTGAGATTATTACTGCACTGGCACTTCAGTATAACGTTCCTATCTTGCCTGTTGATTCGGAACATTCCGCTATCTTCCAATGCCTAGAAAGAGGTAATCCTATTGAGAAAATTTTATTGACGGCATCTGGAGGTCCGTTTAGAAATTATACGTTGGAACAGCTGAAATCGGTGACTAAAGAGCAAGCACTTAAACATCCAAACTGGAAGATGGGAGCAAAAATTACCATCGATTCGGCTTCAATGATGAACAAAGGCTTTGAGGTCATGGAAGCTAAATGGTTGTTCGGTGTTTCTCCAGAGAAAATTGAGGTACTTGTACACCCACAATCTGTGGTACATTCTGCCGTTCAATTCCAAGATGGCGCTGTGAAGGCACAGTTAGGTGTTCCCGATATGAGATTACCTATTCAATATGCGTTCTCTTATCCTATTCGTCTTCAGTCATCTTTTGATCGCTTGGACTTGTTTAAGATACAACAACTCACTTTTGAGAAACCGGATTTGAAGAAGTTCCGAAATCTAGCCTTGGCATATGAAGCAATACAGGCAGGGGGTAATATGCCATGTATCATCAACGCAGCAAACGAGGTGGCAGTTGATGCATTCCTTCATGATCGTATTTCATTTTTAGGTATGAGCGAATTGATTGAGAAGACAATGCAAAAAACCCAGTTTATGAAGTCGCCTACTTACGAGGATTATGTGCAAACAGATGAGGATGCTCGTAGTATAGCAAAAGATATGTTGAATATAATAAAGTAATAATAAATAATGGAGACATTTTTGATTCGTGCCCTTCAGTTGATACTTAGTTTATCGTTATTGGTAGTTATTCATGAAGGAGGGCATTTCTTAGCAGCAAAGTTATTTAAGGTAAAAGTTGAGAAATTCTATATATTCTTTGATCCTTGGTTCGCACTTTTCCGTTGGAAACCGAAAAAAAGTGAAACAGAATACGGAATTGGTTGGCTCCCTTTAGGAGGGTATGTAAAGATTGCCGGCATGATTGATGAATCGATGGATACAGAGCAGATGAAACAGCCGGCTCAACCATGGGAGTTTAGGTCAAAGCCTGCATGGCAGCGCTTGATTATTATGGTTGCCGGAGTCGTTATGAACTTCCTCTTGGCCCTGTTTATCTATTCCATGATCTTATTCCATTGGGGTGATTCTTATGTAAGCCTTCAAGATATGTCCATGGGTATGAAGTTCAACGAAACGGCTCAGAGAATCGGATTTCAAGATGGTGATATTCTTCTTAAAGCTGATGATAAGCCATTAGAACGTCTGAATGCGGACATGTTACGAGCTATTGCAGATGCTCGAACAGTGACTGTTTCCAGAAATGGAGAAGAAAAAGAGATTTATATGCCAGAAATCAGTCTTTTAGACATGGCAAAAGAAACTCCAGCCTTTGTGGATATGTATATTCCGAATGTCATCGACTCTGTTATTCCTGGAATGCCTTTTTCACAGGCTGGCTTGCAGAAAGGTGACAAGGTCGTGAACATCAATGGTAATTCTGTAAACTCTTGGAATTCTTTTCTTCAGCAATTGTCGGATATAAAGGATGAGGCCCAAGGTAAAGGGCTGAAGGAAGCAGCTTTATCAGTGGTATATGATCGCAACGGAGTGATGGATACCGTCTCAATGAAAACAGATTCCTTGTTTATGGTAGGTGTATCCCCTAAAATTCCTGATTATAAGGTGACGAAACTGAATTATGGTTTCTTGTCTTCGTTCCCAGCAGGTATAACGTTAGGAGTAAATACACTGAAAGGATACGTAAATGATATGAAGTACGTATTCACCAAAGAAGGGGCTAAGAGTTTAGGAGGATTTGGTACCATCGGAAGTATCTTCCCAAAAGCTTGGGATTGGGAACGTTTCTGGTCAATGTCTGCCTTCCTTTCAATTATTTTAGCTTTTATGAATATTTTGCCGATTCCTGCCTTGGATGGTGGCCATGTATTTTTCTTGTTATATGAGATTATCGCTCGTCGTAAACCAAGTGATAAGTTTTTGGAATATGCTCAAATAACAGGTATGGTTCTTCTTCTATTGCTTTTGTTCTGGGCAAATCTAAATGATATTCTGCGGTTCTTATTTTAATAAGGTATAGTTATTAGAAAAGGGGAAGATGATTTACTCATTTTCCCCTTTTTTCTTTGTTTTTGTTTTCAAAAATAGTGTTTTAAAAGAAGGCTTTATGGTCTTTTTTGCAGAAAAGTGATTTTTTTCGACTTTTCTAAGAAAAAAAGGCTTAAATATTTTGTTGGTATTAAAATTGTGCTTAACT
>CAMVLL010000126.1 GCA_947168315.1 uncultured Bacteroidota bacterium
TTTTCAACAGAGTTGGTTCCCTTTGGCCGAATGGCTGGAGGGAACCTTTTTTTATTTAATCCCTACCTCACTTGAAATGTTTATCATTTATTATTAGACTTTTTTGATATAATTCTTTAAGAAATCATTAGATTTATGTAATTTTGCACCCAATATTTAGAAGAATTTTAATGACTGATCATTTAATCCTTCCTGACTATATTTTTGAGACCAGTTGGGAAGTCTGTAATAAGATAGGTGGTATATATACTGTATTGTCTACGAGAGCGAAGACTTTACAGGATACTTTTCAGAATCGAGTTTTCTTTATTGGACCGGATATATGGTTTGATAAGAATCAGCCTACATTTTTAGAAGATCAACAACTCTATAGTGCATGGAGAAATCATGCATTGTCAAATGATGGACTCAAGGTTCGAGTAGGACGTTGGAACGTTCCTGGTTATCCAATAGCCATATTAGTAGATTTTAGAGATATGTATTCATATCGAAATGATATGTATGCACAGATGTGGAATGATTTTCAAGTTGATTCATTGCATGCTTATGGTGATTATGATGAATCTTGTATGTTCGCTATAGCAGCAGGTAAGGTTGTAGAAAGTTTTTATCGATATAATTTAAACTCAGAAAGTCGTGTGGTCTTTCAGGTTAATGAATGGATGACTGCGATGTCAGCCTTGTATATACAGAAACATGTTCCTGAGATCGCAACGATTTTTACTACACATGCAACGACGATAGGACGTTCTATTGCATCAAATAACAAACCTCTTTACGATTATTTATTTGCTTATAACGGTGACCAGATGTCGGGCGAACTGAATGTCCAGTCAAAACATTCAGTGGAAAAACAAACAGCACATTATGTTGACTGTTTTACGACAGTAAGTGAGATTACAGATAACGAATGTAAAGAGTTATTGGATAAGTCTGCTGATGTGGTGTTGATGAATGGTTTTGAGGATGATTTCGTACCGAAAGGAAAAACATTCCAATCAAAACGGAAAAATGCTCGAAAGAAAATGATTCATGTTGCCAACCAATTGTTGGGAACACATTATGATGACAATGTTTTGATATTTGGTACAAGTGGACGTTATGAGTTCCGTAATAAAGGTATCGATGTCTATTTGGAAGCGTTAAATCGTTTGACTCGTGACTCAAATCTGAAAAAGGATGTCTTGGCATTTATTAATGTGCCTGGATGGGTTGGTGAGCCGAGAGAAGATTTGAAAACTCGTATGAATTCGAAAGGCTCTTATTCTACGCCTTTGGAATGTCCATATATCACACACTGGCTTCACAATATGAGTCATGATCAGGTCTTGGACATGATGAAGAATTACGGAATGTCGAATGCTCCTGATTCGAAAGTGAAGATAATCTTTGTTCCTTGCTATTTGGATGGAAATGATGGCATTATGAATTTGTCGTACTATGATGTTATCATAGGAAATGACTTAAGCGCTTATCCATCCTATTATGAGCCATGGGGTTATACTCCACTTGAGAGTATCGCTTTTCATGTTCCAACGATTACCACCGATTTGTCAGGCTTTGGTCGCTGGGTGAATAAGGAATTGGGTCACCAGGGGAACTTGGTGGATGGAGTTAAGGTTATTCATCGTTCAGATTATAATTATTCGGAAGTGGCAGATTATATTAAGAATGCTGTTGCAGAATATTCCGGATACTCGAATGAAATGGTTTTGTCGGTACGTAGACGTGCATCTGCTCTTTCTAAGAAAGCTTTGTGGAAGCACTTTATTACCTATTATTATGAAGCATATGATAAAGCGTTGAGAAAATCTACTCAACGTTTAATGGAAATGAAATTTTAATAGCATTTATATATAAGTGATATGAAGATAAAAGTTAGTAATACAAATGTTCCTTCATGGCAGTCAGTGGTTGTAAAATCACAAATTCCTGACGAATTGAAGAAACTTGAGGAAATGTCACGTAATATTTGGTGGGCATGGAATTATGAAGCCACTGAACTGTTCAAGAGTTTGGATCCTGAGTTGTGGAAACAAGCTGAACGGAATCCTGTTGTCTTATTGGAACGGTTAAGTTATGAGAAACTTCAAACGTTAGCTGCAGATAAACTTATTATTAAGCGGATCAATGACGTATATGCAAAATTTAAGGCATATATGGATGTAAAACCGGATACGACTCGCCCTTCAGTTGCCTATTTCTGTATGGAGTATGGACTTACGTCTGTTTTGAAGATATACTCTGGTGGTTTAGGTATTTTGGCTGGAGATTATATGAAAGAGGCTTCAGATAGTAATGTTGACATGTGTGGTATTGGTTTCTTGTATCGTTATGGATACTTTACCCAATCGTTGTCGATGGATGGTCAACAGGTCGCTAACTATGAAGCACAAAACTTTGGTTCTCTTCCGCTTGAACGTGTAACAGATGAACAAGGACAACCATTAGTTCTCGATGTTCCTTATATGGATTATTTCGTTCATGTAAATGTGTGGAAGGTAAACGTTGGACGCGTTCCATTGTACCTTTTGGATACAGATAATGACATGAATAGTGGATATGACCGTCCTATTACTCACCAACTTTATGGAGGTGATTGGGAAAACCGTCTAAAACAAGAAATTCTGTTAGGTGTTGGTGGCGTTTTATTGTTGAAGAAGCTCGGTATTAAGAAAGATATCTACCATTGCAACGAAGGACATGCTGCTCTTTGTAACGTTGAACGTTTGTGCCAATATGTGGAAAGTGGCTTGACATTCCAAGAGGCGTTGGAAGTGGTTCGTTCTTCTTCCTTATATACTGTTCATACTCCTGTTCCTGCTGGACATGACTACTTTGATGAAGGTCTTTTCGGCAAGTATATGGGTGGTTATCCGCAACGTTTGGGTATCACATGGGACGAATTGATGGATATGGGCCGTACAAACCCAGGTGATCATAATGAAAGATTCTGTATGTCAACATTTGCATGTAACACTTGTCAAGAAGTGAACGGTGTAAGTAAGTTGCACGGAGTAGTATCACAAAAGATGTTCGCTGGTATTTGGAAAGGTTACTTCCCAGAGGAGAACCATGTTGGTTATGTAACTAATGGTGTTCACTTCGAAACATGGGCCGCTACAGAATGGCAGAAATTATATGGTCGTCATTTTGATCCTAAGTTCTGGCAAGATGAGTCGAATGCCAATATATGGGAAGCCATTTATAATGTTCCTGATGAGGAAATATGGATGAACCGTTGTGTCCTGAAGGAAAAACTGGTAGATTTCATTCGTCGTCAGTTCCGCGAAACGTGGTTGAAGAACCAAGGTGATCCTTCTCGTATCGTTTCATTGATGGAGAAGATCAATCCAAATGCTTTGTTAATTGGTTTTGCTCGCCGTTTTGCTACCTATAAACGTGCACATCTTTTATTTACCGACCTTGATCGTTTGGCTAAGATCGTCAATAATCCACAACGTCCAGTACAATTCTTGTTTGCTGGTAAAGCTCATCCACACGATGGTGCAGGACAGGGTTTGATCAAGCGTATTATTGAAGTATCTCGTCGTCCTGAATTCTTGGGTAAGATTATTTTCTTGGAGAATTACGATATGCGTTTAGCACGTCGTTTGGTTTCAGGTGTTGATATTTGGATGAATACACCGACTCGTCCTTTGGAGGCATCTGGTACATCCGGTGAAAAGGCTTTAATGAATGGTGTTATCAACTTGTCTGTCCTCGATGGTTGGTGGTACGAAGGTTACCGTGAAGGTGCAGGTTGGGCTTTGACTGACAAACGTACTTATCAATATCAGGAACATCAGGATCAATTGGATGCAGCAACAATTTATAGCTTATTGGAAAATGTGATTGTTCCTTTGTATTATAATCGGAAAGAGAAGGGTTACTCAGAAGGTTGGGTAAAAACGATTAAGAACTCTATCGCTCAGATCGCTCCTCATTATACAATGAAGCGTCAGTTGGATGATTACTATAAGAAGTTCTACAATAAGGAAGCTATCCGTTATCATGCTCTTATTGCTGATGACTATGCTAAAGCAAAAGAAATTGCTGCTTGGAAGGAAAAAGTCGCTGCTGTTTGGGATGAAATAGAAGTAGTTTCTTCTAAGAAAACCGAGGATATGACTGCTGGCAGTCTTATTTCAGGTAAGCATTACGATGTAACCTTTGTTGTTGATGAGAAGGGATTGGACGATGCAATAGGTATTGAACTGGTTGCAACTCATCAAGATCAAGATGGTGTTGAGCACTTGTATAGTGTAGAACCACTGAATGTAGTAAAACGTGAAGGTAATCTTTACACATTCCAAGGTAAGGTTAGCTTATCTAATTCAGGAAGCTTTAAGATGGCGTTCCGTATGTATCCAAAACATCCGGCATTGCCTCATCGTCAAGATTTCTGTTATGTTCGTTGGTTCAGCTAATGAATGGATACAAATAAAAAAGGAACCGCAAATAATTGCGGTTCCTTTTTTTTATCCTTAATCTCAATTATTGGAACAATTCAGCTAAGCGTTTCTTAAGAGCTTCACCACGTAAGTTACGTTCAACAATCGTACCTTCTTGGTCGATTAAAACGGTAGCTGGAATAGCGTTGACGCCATAAAGTTTTGCAGCTTCGCAATCCCAGTACTTAACATCTGACATCTGAGGCCAAGTGATGTTCAGTTCAGCAATACCTTTCTTCCAAGATTCCTCGTCACGGTCGAGAGAAACACCTACGATTTCAAAACCTTTTGGTTTGTAAATCTTGTAAACTTCCACTACATTTGGCATTTCTTGGCGGCATGGTCCACACCAGCTTGCCCAGAAATCAACAAGCGTATATTTATTCTTGCTTACGAAGTCGGAGAGTTTCACGTTATTGCCTTCAGGAGTTTTCATCTCAAAGTCAGCAAACTTCTGACCAACAGCAGTCTTAGCAACAAGATCAAGATGATCTTTAATACGTTTGATATTATCATTTACCATTTCAGCAGGTACTTTCTCAACCAATGCTTGTTGTTTCTCCTCAGAGAAAGCAGAAGCATAACTAGGAAGAAGATGAATTCCGACAGCATTGGTAATATTTTGTTCAATGGTATTATAAATCATATCCATTGCTTTCTCCTCTTTAGCCTCCAGCTCGTTCATCTTAGCCTGACGTTGTTCGTCCGACAGGGTGGTATCTTCTTGAATGGCTTTATAAAAATCATTCATCTCCTTTTGTGCAGCGATAAAATCATTGCTGAACTTCTGGTAAACGTCGTTGTTAACCGTACCGCCAACAGATGTCTCCTCACCAAGTTTTACATTGATCTTACCGTTTTCGAGGAATAAGTCGGCAACATATTGCTTATCACCTTTGATATAAGTAATATAGCGGTAAACAGGAGATTCTTGATTTCCTGTAAATTTGAATGTACCATTCTTTACGATAGCAGAATCCAACTTAACAAGTTGTCTATTCATAAAATCTTGCAAATAAACAGTATCGCCATCTGCGATGCCGTCTACTTTTCCATTAATAGTGTAGCCAGCTTTTTGTTGGCATGCTGTACAGAAGCAAAGTACAGCTAAAACATAAAAAATCTTTCTCATAATAAATGTAATCTTGAAATCTGCGCAAATTTAATGCTTTTCCTTGATATTACTGTTGGTTTCATAAAAAAGAGTATCAAATCTCTTTGATACTCTTTCCTTTATGATTTTTTCTGATTAAATAATGTATTGATCAGAAATAGATTCGTTGTTCATTACGCGTGTGATTGTTTCAGCGAAAAGACGGGCAATTGACAGTTGCTTAACTTTCGGACAACGTGAAATATCAAATGGGATACTATCTGTGAAGACCATTTCCTCCAGTTTAGAGTTCATGATACGTTCACAAGCAGGACCTGACATGACGGCATGAGATGCGATTGCTCTAACAGATAGAGCACCAGCTTCCTTCATAACGTCGGCTGCCTTGGTAATTGTACCGGCTGTATCAACCATATCGTCGAGCATGATGACGTTCTTTCCTTTCACATCACCGATAATCTGAATTGAAGATACGACATTTGCTCTTTCGCGTGTCTTGTTACAAAGTACCAGAGGTACACCTAAGTACTTAGAATATGAGTTGGCGCGTTTTGAACCACCAACGTCCGGTGTTGCAATAACCAGGTTTTCCAGATTTAATGATTGGATGTAAGGAGCAAAGATGGCAGATGCATACAGGTGATCAACTGGAATATCGAAGAATCCTTGAATCTGATCAGCATGTAAGTC
>CAMVLL010000127.1 GCA_947168315.1 uncultured Bacteroidota bacterium
TTTTTTGTATTTTATAACACAAAATCAATATTCCCTTAGATAATTATTATGAATATTACCTAAATACCGGGGTCAATCCTTGAAAGTTGATAAAGGTATAACCAGAAAACAGAAAGAGCATGATTACTAAAAAAGTATCACGATTAGCACACACATATCAGATAAATTCATTAACTTTGCAGCCGTTAAAAAACAGTGGAAAGATTTGAGTAGCTTGCAACCACGGAAAAAAATGCTAAAACACAACAGTTCTGCGTATTTTCTACTCTTATTTTGTCCCCGTTTGATAACTGAATAAATTAACGTATTGTTTCATTTTAAACTGTTATTCAACATGGGATATCTATTTACATCCGAATCGGTGTCGGAAGGACACCCTGACAAAGTAGCCGATCAGATTTCTGATGCGGTGCTCGACAAGCTTTTGGCTTTTGACCCACAATCAAAAGTAGCTTGTGAAACATTGGTAACTACCGGACAAGTCGTTTTGGCCGGCGAAATCAAATCAGATGCTTATATTGACCTACAAAGGGTAGCGCGTGAGACCATCAATCGTATCGGCTATACCAAAAGTGAATATATGTTTGATGGTAACTCTTGTGGTCTGCTATCAGCTATTCATGAACAAAGCCCCGATATAAATCGCGGTGTGGAACGTGATGAACCGATAGAACAAGGTGCCGGTGATCAAGGTATGATGTTTGGTTACGCAACAAACGAAACAGAAAACTACATGCCATTACCATTGGATTTGGCTCATCGCTTGGTAAAAGTATTAGCTGACATCCGTCGAGAAGGAAAGGTAATGACCTACCTTCGTCCCGACTCAAAGAGTCAGGTAACCATTGAATATGATGATAATGGTAAACCTGTACGTATTGACACTATCGTTGTTTCTACCCAACATGATGAATTCATCCGTCCTACAGACCCATCAGAAGATGCGCAAAAGAAAGCAGACAAAGCAATGTTGGAACAAATCCGGAAAGACGTGATCGAAATCCTTATTCCACGTGTAATGGAAGGAATTCACTCACCCTCTGTTCTGAAACTGTTCAATGACAAAATCAAGTATTTTGTTAATCCTACTGGCAAATTTGTTATTGGTGGTCCTCATGGTGATTCTGGATTAACTGGAAGAAAAATCATCGTTGACACATACGGAGGCAAAGGTGCTCACGGAGGTGGAGCTTTCTCAGGCAAAGACCCAAGTAAAGTTGACCGAAGTGCCGCCTATGCAGCTAGATATATTGCAAAGAATATGGTAGCAGCTGGAGTCACCGATGAAATGCTTGTTCAGATCTCCTATGCCATCGGCGTTGCTGAACCAGTTAGTATTTACGTAAATACCTACGGACGCAGCCACGTCAACATGATGGATGGTGAGATTGCTAAAAAGATTAGCCAACTATTTGATCTTCGCCCTAAAGCAATTGAAGATAAGTTGAAACTACGTAATCCTATTTACGAGGAGACTGCTTCTTACGGACACATGGGACGACAACCAGAAAAGAAGACTAAAAGATTTGAAAGTCTATATTATGGTGTAAAATTCGTAGAAGTTGAACTCTTTACTTGGGAGAAGTTAGACGCCGTTGATGAGATTAAGAAAGTGTTCAATCTATAACACGCAATGGGAAACGAACCAGTTGGGACATCGTATGTTTTTTACTTGCACGAAGAACAGCAGCAGGTCGTTCATGATGCATTAACTAGGCAAGCCCTCCTCTCTGTTGATGCCAACAGCAAGAGAGGAGAGCCCATGCCCTATACTTTAAGTTCCGACTGGGTTGTCACCTGTCTTTTGCTCTTATGCTTTATTCTCACCTCCTATGTTCTGTCGCGTGGCAAACAACATCTCAAGGAAGAGTTTAAAAACTTCTTTTCCATCAAGGAGCGCTCTAACCTATTTGATGAAACCACAGCCTCCGACATGCGACACAAACTTTCGCTCATCTTTCAAACCTGTTTATTAGAAGCATTCTGTCTGTTTGATTATTTCATTGAAAGAGGAAGCAATATCTTACACGACATACCTCATTCCATATTATTGATTTCGCTAATCATTATTATGGTAATATTCTATGTTTTTAAATGGTTATTATACCTCTGTATTAATAACATTTTATTTAACAAAACGAAGAGCGAAATTTGGTTGAAATCCTATTTTAACGTAATTATCTGGATTGGATTTCTGTTAGCACCAGTTGTTTTATTGGTTGTATTTTTTGACTTATCCTCTACAATTTCACATTATTCCATCTTAATAATCCTCATTTTAGGCAAAATTCTGCTTGTTTACAAGTGCATACATAATTTTTTCAACAATTCGTATGGTGCTTTCCATTTTATTTTATACTTTTGTGCCTTGGAAATTCTTCCAACGCTTTTACTTTGGAAAGGATTGTTGTTGATTAATAGTTATTGGTTTTAAAAAATTTGTACAATTGAAAATTAAAAAGGTTCTCGTTTCTCAGCCTAAACCGGCTTCTGAAAAGTCGCCTTATTACAGCATTGCTGAGAAATATGGGGTTAAAATAGATTTTCGTCCATTTGTCAAAGTGGAGAGTCTGTCTGCTAAAGATTTTAGGAAACAGAAAGTTTCCATTTTGGACCATACTGCTGTAATCTTTACTTCCCGTCACGCTATTGACCATTTCTTTACTTTGTGTACAGAGTTAAGAGTAAATGTTCCTGAAACCATGAAGTATTTCTGTTTATCCGAAACAATTGCTTTGTATATTCAGAAATATATTCAATATCGCAAGCGTAAAATTTTCTTCGGTCAAAACGGTAAATTCTCGGATTTGCTTCCAATTATCATCAAGCACAGTACTGAGAAGTATCTTGTTCCAATGTCAGACACTCATACTGATGAGATTCGAAATGCGTTAGACTTGCACAAGATTCAGCATACAGAAGCAATCATGTATCGAACGGTCAGTGTTGACTTTACTCCAGACGAAGATATTAACTACGATATGCTGTTGTTATTTACTCCTGCCGGTGTTCACACGCTTATGAATAACTTCCCTGATTTTGCAGAGCGTGGTATTGCCATTGGTTGCTTTGGACCAACTACAGCAAAAGCCATCAAGGAAGCAGGGCTTCATCTTGACCTTCAAGCAGGAACAGCAGAAGTTCCTTCAATTACTGCTGCACTTGAATCTTTTATCAAGGAGCATAATAAAGATTAAATTATCATAGTCGATAATATTTAAGGGTTTTGTTATATAAAGTTGTAACTTTGTACAGCAAAACCCTTTTTGTATATAAACTTTTGATGGAAAACAGACCACACACATTGAGTAAAAGTGAAAGGATGAGTCAAAAAAGCCTCATCGATAATCTTTTTTCAGGAGGAAACAAATCGTTTTCATCCTTCCCTCTGCGTGTGGTTTATAAAGAATTGGAAACCGACAAAGACATTCCTCGGGCAATGGTTTTGATTAGCGTGCCAAAGAAAAATATAAAGAGGGCTGTTATGCGAAATCGTGTCAAACGACAAGTCAGGGAAGCTTATCGAAAATATAAATATCTTCTTTTAGACGAATTGGAAGCAAAGGAAAAACATCTGCTTGTGGCCTTTATCTGGATTCATCATGACTTGAACAATTCTACGGTTGTCGATCAAACAGTAAAGAATCTTCTATTGCATATTACAGAGCATATCAAATGAAACGGTTAATAGAAATCCTTGTTCTCATCGGAACATATTTGAAGAAAATAATTTCGTATTTCCTTCTCCTTCCGATTTACTTTTATCAACGATGCATCTCACCGCTGACTCCTCCCTCTTGCCGCTTCACTCCTACCTGTTCACAGTATGCGGTTGAAGCCATCAAAAAGCATGGTCCCATCAAAGGGCTTTATCTTGCTATCCGTCGCATCCTTCGCTGTCATCCTTGGGGTGGCTCCGGTTATGACCCTGTACCCTAATGATCCTCGACATTCATACCCATCACCTCGATCCCTCGAATAAGGATTGCATCCAAAACATCGAAATCGGACTGTTCAATCCTCAGGAAGGTTGTTTTTATTCGCTTGGTCTTCATCCATGGAAAGTCAATGAGCGTTGGGAAAACGACTTTGACCTGCTACAAGTACATAGTCAACATCCATCTGTACTTGCTATCGGGGAAGCTGGACTTGATCGTTTTGTCACCGATAATATCAGTCTTCAGAAAAATGCATTTGAACGACAAATTCTATTGTGCGAGGAAATAAATAAACCGTTAATCATCCATTGTGTGAAATGCTTTAACGAGCTGATAGCCCTCAAGCGACAATACCACCCACATGTACCATGGATTGTACACGGATTCCGAAACAATCCTTTCATTGCTGAACGGTTGCTTAACGAAGATTTCTATCTTTCTATTGGCGAGCGATATCAAGCAACGGCTATAGAAATGATACCGAACGACCGTCTATTGGCAGAAACCGATGAAAGCACCAAAAATATCTTTTCTATCATTCAAGGTATCGCACTCGTCAAAAAAATCTCACATGACGAACTCATAGATCACCTTAATAAGAATGTACAAAAAGTCTTTTTTAAGGCATAACTTTTGCTTGTTCCGAGAAAGAATCGTACTTTTGCATCCGTATTTACAAATCTTATTTTTAAATAGTTAAATCATTCGATGAACAAAAATTTTGTTGAAGAATTGAAATGGCGTGGTATGTTAGCTCAAATCATGCCAGGAACAGAAGAACTACTTCAGAAAGAAATGGTAACTGCCTATTTAGGAACAGATCCTACTGCAGACTCTTTGCATATCGGTCACCTTTGTGGCATTATGATGCTTCGTCACCTGCAACGCTGCGGACATAAACCTATTATCCTTGTCGGTGGTGCAACAGGCATGATTGGTGATCCATCAGGAAAAAGTCAGGAGCGTAACCTTTTAGATTCTGAAACCCTTTATCATAATCAGGAGTGTATCAAAAAGCAAGTTGCAAAATTCCTTGACTTTGAAAGTAACGAACCCAACAAAGCCGAAATGGTTAATAACTACGACTGGATGAAAGACTTTACTTTCTTGGATTTCGCCCGTGAAGTAGGTAAGCATA
This sequence comes from uncultured Bacteroidota bacterium, assembly GCA_947168315.1. Classification (GTDB taxonomy): domain Bacteria; phylum Bacteroidota; class Bacteroidia; order Bacteroidales; family Bacteroidaceae; genus Phocaeicola. The sequence continues at coordinate 5,077 of CAMVLL010000127.1, forward strand.
TCACTGTCAACTATATGATGGCAAAGGACTCTGTTCAGAAACGTTTGAACGGAGAAGCTCGCGACGGATTGTCATTCACTGAGTTTACCTATCAGTTGCTTCAAGGCTACGACTTCCTCTATCTCTACCAACATAAAGGATGTAAGTTACAGTTGGGTGGTAACGATCAATGGGGCAATATCACTACCGGAACAGAGCTTATCCGTCGTACCTTGGGTATTGAGAATGAAGCATTCGCCCTCACATGTCCATTGATTACTAAATCGGATGGTAAGAAGTTCGGTAAAACTGAAAGTGGTAATATTTGGCTGGACCGTAATCGTACTACTCCTTATAAGTTCTATCAATTCTGGTTGAATGTCAGCGATGATGATGCTGCAAAATATATCAAGATCTTTACTTCTCTCGAAAAAGAAGAGATTGATTCCCTTATCGCTCAGCATACTGAAGCTCCGCATCTGAGAATTCTTCAGAAACGTTTGGCAAAGGAGGTGACTTGTATGGTTCATTCAGAAGAAGACTACAATGCTGCTGTTGAAGCTTCAACTATCCTCTTCGGTAACGGTACGCATGATGCTTTGGCAAAGTTGGACGAGAAAATGTTATTGGAGGTTTTCGACGGTGTTCCTACTTTCGAGGTATCACGCGACGAGCTTGCTGCCGGCGTGAAAGCTGTAGAACTCTTCACTACAAATGCCGCTGTTTTCCCATCTAAGGGTGAAATGAGAAAGATGGTTCAAGGTGGAGGCGTCTCACTCAACAAAGTAAAACTGGCTGCTTTCGACCAGAACATTACAATCTCAGATTTACTTGCTGATAAATACTTATTGGTTCAAAAGGGAAAGAAAAATTATTTCCTTTTAATTGCTAAATAATTATGTTTCTAAAATAAAGGTAAAGCGAAGTTTTAAACTTCGCTTTTTTTAATACCTTTGTTTAAATAAACAATTATACCTATGAACAAGAAGATTCTCTTTTTTATTGTTTTCACCTGGATATTTGGAATACTATCTATAAGTGCTCAGTTAAGTCGAAAGA
>CAMVLL010000128.1 GCA_947168315.1 uncultured Bacteroidota bacterium
CAAAGGCTTTTCCCGTATATCATGCCATCTCCACTGATAGTAATATCTTCCAGTCCAATGCCCCAGATCATGGCATTCTTCCAATGGCTGTGTCCATAGTCCTGATACATGTCGAAGGAATTAGGTTCTGCCTCATCGAATCCGATACCGTCAGCCGCAATCAACTGAGCATTCTGTTCAAGTTGCAAGTTGATATGGCTTGCCATCCGAATTGAGTAGCATAAATAATCGCCTGCAGGAATGAAAACAGTACCTCCACCATTCTTGGCCGCTTCAGTAATTGCATCGTTGATGGCTTTTGAGTCAATGTTCAAACCATCTCCTTTAGCGCCAAAATCTTTAACATTATATGTTTTACTGAACGTAGTGATTGTACAGCACAGACAACAGAAGAATAACCATTTTCTCATAATACCTCTATTTACTGGATATATTTGCTGACGAAATCACAAACCTTTTGAATGTAAGTCTCTGTTTGGAAGTGATAGGAACGTGCATGGGTTGCTTCCGGAGCAATCCATAATTCCTTTGGTTCTGGTTTGGCTTCGTAGAGAGGATAGACCATGGCTGTTGGTACGAAGTCGTCCTTTTCGCCGTGAATAAACAACATCGGAAGTTTACATTTAGCAACTTGTTTTAGAGAAGAAGCTTCCTTAAATCCCCATCCATGTTCTACCTTGCAAACGAAACTTGCAATGCTAAGCATAACAGTTGAGAGTGATTTCATTTGTTGTTGTATTCCTCCGTAGAACTCATCCCAAACGCTTGTGTATCCACAGTCTTCCACAAAGCATTTCACATAGTTAGGAAGGGCTTCGCCCGACAACATCATGACGGTGGCTGCTCCCATGGATACGCCATGAGCTACAATCTGTGTGTCCTCACCATACATTTGACGAGCAACTTCCATCCATTGCATGACATCGAGACGGTCTTTCCATCCCATTTGAACGTATTCACCTTCACTTTTCCCGTGATAACGTAGGTCAGGCAGAAGAATGTTGTATCCTAGGTTCTCATTATAGATTTGTCCTAACATCATCATGCGGAATGAGTTGGCTGTGTATCCGTGGACGAGGATGGCGGTTTTCCCAGTCGGTTGAGCTGCGTTCACATAATATGCGTGAAGCAAAATTCCATCATTCGACACAATGGTTGTATCTTTTAAGGCTTTCGTTTGTACCAGACTATCGGCCCAAGGCTTTGCCTTAGGAGCGTTCTCCAACATAAAGTTCCAGTTCCACTCCATGTCTCTAGTCTTACATTCTGGTTGTAAGATGCCTTTTACCATCTTATGCGAGATAAATAGGGAACCCGCAAGAATCAAAATAATGAGGATAAAGAATCCCCATCCCAATACTTTCAATACCTTTTTCATCTTATTATTATTTATTCCATATATTCCATGCTCCAATAGCTTGCAAATGCAGCATCTCTAGGCCATTTTTTGTAGTTGCTCCTTGTTGCATTCCTTTTTTCATGAAGAGTGTTTCTTCAGGATTGTACACTAAATCGAAAAGTAGGTGTTTGTCTGTTAGATACTCATAAGGAATAGCTGGACATGCATCTGTTTTTGGGAACATCCCGACTGGAGAGCAGTTGACGATGATTGTATGTGTATACATCACCTCAGATGTCAGTTCATCATAAGTTAACATGTCATCTTTCTTTGTCCGAGAAACGAAAACAGAATCGACTCCCAATTTCTTCAAACCATAGATAACAGCTTTCGAGGCACCTCCTGTTCCTAAAATCAAGGCTTTCTTATGATACGACTTTATCATCGGCTTGATGGACTGCATAAACCCAATGACATCCGAGTTGTAACCAACTAGTTTTACATTCTTATCGGACTCTCGAACAAACTTGATAACGTTTACAGCTCCTATTTCCTCAGCGGCCGAATCAAGTTCGTCCAAAAACGGAATAATTTGCTGTTTGTATGGTATCGTCACGTTCAATCCATAAATATTTGGATCCTCATCCACAATCTTTTTGAAATCGTGAATGGAAGGAATTTCAAAGTTAACGTACTCAGCATCTATCTTTTCAGTAGCAAACTTGTGATTAAAGTAATTGCGTGAAAAAGAATGTCCAAGAGGGTAACCGATTAAGCCAAATCTTTTCATTTTTATAGAAGTTTATTTGGTTGCAAAATAGAGTGTACAAATACCGAAGGTTAACCTTTTAAAACTCACCTTTTGAAATCCAGCTTTTCGGATAATATCTGTCATTATCTCACCTTGTGGAAAAGCTTTAATAGATTCTGGAAGATAATGGTAGGCTTTACGATCTTTTGAAAAGAAACGTCCAATTGTTGGGATTACGACTTTTGAGTATAATTTGTAGAGCCGTTTCATTAGGAATCCCTGAGGTTCGGATAATTCAAGGATTACCAAATGCCCTTCTTTTTTTAATACACGATACATCTCGCTAAGGCCAGCATCCAAGTTCTCGAAGTTTCGTATTCCAAAGGCTACTGTGATCGCATCAAATTGGTCGGAAGAAAGAGATAAATGAGTGCAATCGTCCTTTTGGAAGTTTATAACCTTATCCAAACCTGCTTCTTTTATCTTTTCTTTGCCAATTTGCATCATCCCTTCTGAAATATCAATTCCTAATAGAGATTCAGGTTCCAGTATTTGAACTGCCTGAATAGCGAAGTCGCCCGTTCCCGTTGCCACGTCCAAAATGTGGCGCGGGTGAGAAGGCTTCAATAGTCGGATAGCTTTCTTTCTCCAATACTTATCGATGTGTAAGGAAAGGGTATGGTTCAATCGATCGTAAGCAGGTGCAATACGGTCGAACATCTGTTCCACTTGGACGCTTTTCTTACCTTCCGCACTGTAGGGCTTGATCTTTTCTTGAGGATAATCCATCTTATTAAATAAAAAGACATCAGGAGACGATATTCTCCTGATGTCTTCATAAATTCTTATTTCAAATAGTCAGTTACGTTCTTTTCAATTCGAGACAGCAAGTCTACATGATCTTCCTTCACGAATTTTTCACCAGTGATATGTTCGTATAACTCGATATAACGATCACTGATTGACTCAACGATAGCATCAGTCATCTCAGGAACCTGTTGACCAGCCTTTCCTTGGAATCCATTATCCATCAACCACTCACGTACGAATTCTTTTGAGAGTTGCTTTTGTGGAAGGCCCTTTGCAAAACGATCTTCATAGCCTTCTGCGTAGAAGTAACGGCTAGAGTCGGGGGTATGAATCTCATCCATCAAATAGATTATGCCGTTATGCTTACCGAATTCATATTTAGTGTCAACTAGAATCAAACCGCGTTTAGCAGCAATTTCGGTTCCTCTCTCAAACAATGCCAACGTATATTTTTCCAACAGTGCATATTCTTTAGGTGTAGCAAGTCCTTTGGCTAAAATTTCTTCTTTAGAAATATCCTCATCGTGTGTTCCAATCTCAGCCTTGGTCGTCGGAGTAATGATTGGATGTGGGAATTTCTCATTTTCACGCATACCCTCTGGCAACTTCACACCGCAGATTTCACGAACACCGCTCTTATAAGCACGCCATGCACTGCCGCACAAATAACCGCGAACAATCATTTCAAGTGGAAAACCTTCACACATTACACCAACAGTTACCATTGGATCAGGAGAAGCCTGTTTCCAATTTGGGCAGATATCGGTAGTTGCATCCAGGAACTTGGCTGCAATCTGGTTCAGTACTTGTCCCTTGAAAGGAATACCTTTCGGAAGAATAACGTCAAAAGCCGAGATACGATCGGTTGCTACCATAACTAACTTCTCATCATTGATGTTGTACACATCACGTACTTTTCCGTGATAAACACTTTTTTGTCCGGGAAAGTTGAACTCTGTTTTTGTTAATGCTTTGTTCATAAGATCCTTTTTATTGATTGTTTTTATTAAGTTCTTCAAAATCGGGATGGAACCGATCCACCATTTTCACTTCCTTAGTTTCTTCTTTAGTCGAGTGATTCATCCCTTTTTGTTGCTCCTCGAATTTTTCGTACGCCTCTACAATACGGGTTACCAATTTATGTCGGATGATGTCTTTCTTATTCATCTCGATGAAACTGATTCCCTTGATGTCCTTCAAAATGTGCAAGGCCTGAATTAAGCCGGATTTTTGAGAAGCAGGTAAGTCGATTTGTGTAATATCGCCAGTAACAATCATCTTCGTGTTCATACCCATGCGGGTGAGGAACATCTTGATCTGTTGAGTGGTGGTATTCTGAGCCTCATCCAATATGACTACGGCATCGTTGAGAGTCCGTCCTCTCATGAAAGCAAGAGGAGCAATCTGAATAACATTCTGTTCCATGTATTCTTGCAGTTTTGCGGATGGAATCATATCTTGTAACGCATCATAAAGAGGTTGGAGATAAGGGTCAATCTTATCTTTCATATCACCTGGTAGGAAACCCAATTTTTCCCCTGCTTCGACAGCTGGACGGCTGAGAATGATACGCTTTATTTCTTTGTTCTTGAGCGATCGGACAGCCAGGGCTATTGCGGTATAGGTCTTTCCAGATCCTGCAGGACCGATTGCAAATAGCATATCATTTTTCTCGTAAGCGGTTACCAGCTTTTTCTGGTTCTCGCTTCGGGGAATAATGGGCTTACCGGTTACACTATAGACAATAACATCTGTTGTGATCCCTTCTTTAGGCAGATGGCCTTTGACAATGTCCAAAATTACTTCTTCGTTAAGTGCGTTATGACGGGCACAATAAGCTTGCATATTCAGGATACTTTCCTCGAAAGAAGCCATTTCCTCTTCATCACCCATGACTTTGATGACATCGCCTCGAGCAACGATGCGTAACTTTGGATATAAGGCCTGAATCATTTGCATATGGATATTGTTTACTCCGTAAAATACTACAGGGTCAACATCTTCCAATACGATATGCTTCTCAAACATGAACGAATTCTTTTATTCTTTAGAATGCAAAAATAGTGATAAAAATCCACTTCTTCGTTCTTTATTCTTAATAATTTCAGCTGTTATCATCTCTTTTTGAACAATTTTATTCGAATTCTTTCTTATCGATTGTGTAACACAGATTTTTAGATTAACTTTACACCATCTAAAGGTAGTGGCGTACATGAGGATTAAGAAATACTTAAAGCTTTTACTTCTCTTTCTAGCGGTTCTTCTTGCTGTTATTTATTTAAAGTCGAACAAGGAGAAACCAATGAAGATGAACAATCCACATAACATCCATGGAGTTATCAGTTATCAACGTTCGTTCAATGATCTGAACGAAACACAGTTGGTGGCCGCTAAACGTTGGGGTATTCGTCCTGTCGAAACGAGGGAAGAGGCAAAGCATCTAGGGAAAAAATTGGTGGAGATTAAATCTTGTGAAGCCTATAAGGTTGATTCTCTGACTCATTCTATCCCTTACTTGGTTCCAAGAGCTGCAAAATTGTTAAAGGAAATCGGTGAGAATTTCCAAGATTCTTTGATCAATAAGGGGTTGAATCCTAATCAGATTATTGTGACATCCGTCCTTCGTACTCAGAGTGACCAGAAACGTTTGCGTACTGGGAATCGTAATGCTACGGAAAACTCGGCTCATGCTTACGCTACCACTTTTGACATTAGTCATAAGCGTTTCCAAAAGTTAGAAGATCCAAAGGGTTATCCAACGGAGGATGTTAATCCGGTTCACTTGAAGATGGTACTTTCCGAGGTTTTGCGTGATTTGAAGAAAGCTGAGAAGTGTCTTGTGAAGTATGAACTGAAACAGGGTTGTTTCCATATCACGGTGCAATGAGGTACTTTATTGAATTGGCTTACGACGGCACGAATTATCATGGTTGGCAGATTCAGCCAAATGGGATAAGTGTACAAGAGACGGTGCAATCGGCTCTTTCCACAGTGTTGCGTCAGCCTATCGAAATCGTAGGAGCGGGTCGTAC
>CAMVLL010000129.1 GCA_947168315.1 uncultured Bacteroidota bacterium
TTCTTACCGATGGCATGCACCTGCAAAGCAATAAAGCCGGAAGCTGTTACGTCATCCCAGATATTTGCGCATGGGATGTCGTTGATCCAAGTACGGATGCTATTGCCATAAGCCTCAATGCGTGCTTTGTTCCAAGCATTGTTCTTAAACGCTTTCTGTGATACCGGGTCAGTGATGCAATAAAGCCATCCTCTGCGTGCCTCATCATAGATACCTCCTGACCAAGCTCTTGCAGAAGGATCAATCTCAAATTGATAGCCGTGTACACGACCGTTGTTATATTCCTTATAGCTCTCACTACGGAACTGAACACCCGAGTTCAAGCCGTCATCCACCTTGAACTGGAACTCAAGGATGAAATCACCATAGTTCTTCTTGGTAACCAAGAATGTATTTGGCTCTCCCATCTTGCTGATACCGATAATGGCATTGTCTTTAATCTGGTATTCAGCTTTCCCGTTCAGCTTTTTCCAACCGCTAAGGTTTTTGCCGTTGAATAAAGGCTCCCATTCCTGAGCCACCATGGAGGTGGTCAGGAAGAGAAGCATCAACATAAATATATTACGTTTCATTCTTCGTCTGGGATTAGAGTTTATAGAACTGCTCCCAGCCCTTGCGAGGAGGAATACCTGCCAACATGGAGTTAGCGAACTCGTTGTTGGTGAATCTCTTCGTACGTGGGTCGAAGAATAACTGAGTGTTCAGACGTTGTGCGATTACACCTAAGCAGAATACCTCGCACAATACACCGCAGATTTCGAACGGTGAACGAGTCTTCTCGATGCCTTGGCATGCCAGCAAGAAGTTCTCGAAGTGATTAGACGGGCTCTTTGGTACAACTGGCAACTTGCTTTCCATCTCTTTGGCTTTTTCAGCAGGGATAATCTGCAATGTACTACCGTGACTACCACCCTTGAAGATCAGATCTCTTGAGTAGATAATCTTACCCGGGCTCAATCTACGGTTTACTGGTTGACCTTGGTTAGTAGTCGGAACATTAGCTGTTGCTACTGCGCCACCATATCCTTCTGGCAAAGGAGGAAGGTTGTCCAAACCGTCATACCAGGTGATGTCAACCGGTGGCATGTTCTTTCTTGCACCAAAGCGGAATAAAATAGTAGAGGAGAATGGATAGAAGTAATCGTTGTGTCCGTTTTCATAAAGCAGACTAACTTCGTACGGCAAACCTAATTCCAAGAACTCGTGTACGGTATCGAGCAGGTGAGCACCCCAGTCACCCAAAGCACCCATACCAAAGTCGTACCAGCAACGCCAGTTTCCTTGGTGATATTTCTCGCTATATTCATGATATTGAGCAGCACCCAACCAAGTATCCCAGTCCATATCCTTTGGCAATGGGTCAGCGTCTGGATACTTGATGATATTTGCATCAAACTTATGCCAACGACGGTCACTGTTCATGTGAGCGGTAACAGCCGTAACGTCCTTGATAATGCCGGCGTCCTTCCATGCTTTGAATTGGAAGTAGTTAGCTTCAGAGTGACCTTGGTTACCTACCTGTGTAGCCAAGTTCGGGCGTTTCTTTGCTGCTTCGATCAATAACTCACCCTCATTGAAAGTACGGCACATTGGTTTCTCAATGTAGATGTGCTTGCCTTCCGACATAGCCAGCATAGCGATAGGGAAGTGGATGAAATCAGGTACGGCAGCGGCAACAGCTTCAAACTCATTGCCACACTTGTCGAACATTTCGCGGAAGTCGCGGAAACGTTTTGCCTTCGGGTACATGTTCATCACTTTCTGGGTTTGCTTGTTACCCATGTCCACATCACAGAGAGCAACGACCTCAACCATGTCGGTCTTAGCAAATTCCTCGATGATTTGCTGGCCACGATTACCGATACCAACATAGGCAATCTTTACTTTACCAGCTTTGTAGTGCTGCTTTGCATTTTGAGCCTGGATAAAATCACTTGGAGTCAGAGCCAGACCAGCAGATGCAACTGCCATCGTTTTCAAAAAATCTCTTCTTGTTGTCATGATTGTTAGATTTATAGTTAATTATTCTTTTTCCTATTCTTAATAAGGTACTGAATGCCATAGAAACACAGACGGATAATCGTCCATGCTACATAAAGTGCAACGGTAAAGATAGCAATGTATCCTAATGTTGTGAAGATCTCACTGAATTTGGTGCCATACTTGATGATGGAATACACGTTCAGTGCTTCTGCAATGATGAAACAAGCGAGTAAAGTAAACAACTCGATCTTGATTCTTTTTCCTGTTATGATAATGTCTTTCATACGTTCTCTGTGTTAGTGATGGCCTTGTGATTCATGTAATTGAGTTTATACTTGTCTGGGAAGGTCAGGATCTCGCCTCTCTCGATGGCTTCATGTCCAAGCAATGAAAGGATAGCGGCATAGTAACCTTCTTCAACCACTCTCGCCGGTTGTTTATGAGTGATGACCGCTTCAACAAACGCATCCAGCAGTAAGGATGTACCGTCCACCTTCGGACGTTCGCCGGTGATATACTCACCATTGTTGACATTAGCAGTCTCAGGAGCCCAGCTTGTTCCTGCAAACGGAATCTTCTCGAACAAACTGTTTTCCCATTCGTTGATTAGTTGCAGAAATCCTGGAGCAGGATCCACATTCTCGAAGTAATACTTACCTTTTTCCGGCTCGACTGTTCCCTTGTTTCCTAAGATCTGTTCTTCCAGTCCATAGAACTTGTTCGAGATAACCGAGCTAAAGGTCATCTGTTTACCGTCGTCGAATGTATAGATTGTATGTACATTGTCATAAACCTCACGACCATCTTTCCAGAAAGTGATGGCACCCGTTCCCATCACGGTCTCAGGCATCTTGTTCAGAGCCCACGTTCCAATCTGAAGTTGGTGACATGCCAATTCAGTCATCAAGCCCTTGGAGTACTCTTTATATAAACGCCAGTTGATATGACGCTCCAATTCAGGCGAAGGAACAGGACGACGCCAATCGTTGTTTCGATTCCAGAACGTCTGGATAGCGGCAATCTCACCGAATACACCTTGATGAACCATCTCCATGGTCTTGATATAGCGTGGGTCGAACAGACGTTGCTGACCGGTGAAGAAGATGTTGTTCACTTCCTTATGCTTGTTGTACATCGCCAAGCACTCGTCCATTGTGAATCCGATTGTCTTTTCGCAAAATACTTGCTTGCCAGCTTCGCAGGCATCAATAAAAATCTGATAGTGCGTATTCAGCGGAGTAACAATCAAAACGGCATCGATGGACTTGTCATCCAACAGTTGGCGGTAGTCGCGATAGACTTTTGCCTTTGGAGCAATTTTCAAAGCTTCGTCAATGGATGGTTGATAAATGTCACAGATGGCTGCCATCTCGGCTTTCGGATTCTGTGCGAGAAAACTCATGTGCAAACGACCGCGAGAGCCCGGGCCTATAATACCTAAACGGCATTTCTCATTGTTCGTTTGTTTGGATTCTGAAAAGACTGATAACCAAGGGGTTGCAGCAAACAAAGCACTGGCCATCCCAAGTTCTTTCAGGAAGTCTCTTCGGTCAATTGGTTTGTTGTTCATTTTTGTTAGTGATTAATACATAATGGTTTTGAGGATAACGCCGTAAAACGAAGCGTCCCTATTCTCTTATTCTATGCAAAAATAAAAAAATATTGTAATAATAAGTCGTTTTTGTGAGGAATATCTTCAAAAAAAGTAAAAAATGATGCAAATATTAACAATATCAATTCTTTTGGTCTTAATCAATGCAAATTGTGATTAACTATTTCACCTTTTTGTATATCTTTGTTACGAAAGTAAAATTTAATATTATGAGTAAAAAAATAAGATGGATACTCTGCCTTTTATTGGTTTTACCACTCGGAGTAAGTGCAAGAATAGTGGAGAAAAGTGAATCAGTGTGTGTTAATGATGCCATTCGGAAAGATAACCGTCCGGCAGTTGATAAACGTTTGTTCAAGTCGGATGCTGTCGAGAAACAGATTACGCGGATGCGTCAATTGTTGACGAACCAGAAACTGGTGTGGATGTTCACAAACTGTTTCCCGAACACCCTCGACACAACTGTTCATTTCCGTCATTTTGAAGATGGACGTCCTGATACTTTTGTCTATACCGGTGACATTCATGCAATGTGGTTGCGCGACTCGGGTGCACAGGTGTGGCCGTATGTTGCTTTGGCCAACGAAGATGCTCATTTGAAGGAGATGGTGGCGGGTGTCATCAACCGTCAGTGGATGTGCATTCAGATAGATCCATATGCCAATGCCTTTAATGATGGACCTGTTGGTGGCGATTGGCAGAAAGATTTGACTAAGATGAAACCGGAATTGCATGAACGTAAGTATGAAATTGACTCTCTTTGTTACCCGTTGCGTCTGGCTTATCAGTACTGGAAGGTAACGGGTGATACATCTGTCTTCGATCAGCATTTTGTTGAGGCAGTACAACTGATCTTGCAAACCTTCAAAGAACAGCAACGTAAAGATGGGACTGGCCCTTATCGCTTCCAACGTCGGACAGAGCGTGCTTTGGATACTGTTCCTTGCGACGGATGGGGAAGACCGATAAAACCGGTTGGACTGATAGCCTCGGTTTTTCGTCCTTCAGACGATGCGACAAACATGCTTTTCCTGATTCCATCCAATTTCTTTGCAGTGACTTCTTTGAGAAAGGCAGCAGAGATTCTGACGACCGTGAATCAACGTGGTGATTTGGCAAAACAGTGTACAGATTTGGCTGAAGAAGTTGAGACGGCTTTACGGAAATATGCGACATACAATCATCCTAAGTATGGTACTATCTATGCATACGAGGTGGATGGTTTTGGTAATCGTTATCTCATTGATGATGCCAATGTACCAAGTTTACTAGGTATGGCTTACCTGGGTGATGTAGATATCAACGATCCTATTTATCAAAACACACGACGTTTCGTGTGGAGCGAAGATAATCCGTACTTCTTCAAAGGAAAAGCAGGAGAGGGTATCGGAGGTCCTCATATCGGTTACGATATGATTTGGCCAATGACGATTATGATGAAAGCGTTTACTTCGCAGGATGATGCAGAGATTAAACAATGTGTGGAGATGTTGATGACGACGGATGCTGGAACCGGATTCATGCACGAATCGTTCCATAAGGATGATGCAAGTAAATTCACGCGTGAATGGTTTGCATGGCAGAATACATTGTTTGGTGAGTTGATTATTAAGTTGGTGAATGACGGAAAAGTAGATTTGTTGAATAGTATAACGATTAAGTAAAATCGATATTTACTTATTTGAGGTACTAA
>CAMVLL010000130.1 GCA_947168315.1 uncultured Bacteroidota bacterium
CATGCCTCCGATCATTGCAGTGTGGATTCCAAACATCCTATACGCCTTTATCGCGATTTATCTTTATCGGAAAGCTCCGAAATAACAGGATTTCCCTATACTATCAATTTTTCTATCGCCGGGCGCCAATCTTCACCGTTCGCGGGAAGATATGTATGCATACCTAATTGGCCGGCAATCTCGACATTCGTACGCCCATCGTCAACGAACAAGGTCTCATCTGCTTTCAGTTGAGCATGTTCAATCATATATTGGAAAATTTCCACCGATGGTTTTACCATTTTCATTTGATATGAAAGGAAAAGGCCGTCAGCATACTCATCCAATGACTTGCCCGCAGACGTGAAATTCTTGCTCAAGGCCCAACTCATCATGAAAGGATTGGTATTACTCAAGATATAAACGTGATAACCTCGGCGTCGTAAATCCAATAAATAATCAAGCTTATACGCCTCCACTCCTTTCACATAACCAGTCCACGCATAAACACACTCGTCGAAGGAAAGAGGATGACCGGTCATTTCACTAAGTTTCGTTTGAAACTCTTGTGGAGAGATGCTTCCGTCCTCTATTTCAAGGAAAATACCTTTTTGTTTGTACAGATCAAGGTAAGAATCAGCTTCCTCCACTCCTATTTCCTTGAACCGTCGCACCGCTTTATCGCGATCAAGGTCCATAATCACGCCGCCAAAATCAAAGACTATATTCTTTATTTTTCCCATATCCATATTAATTCTGTGCAAAGATACAGGACTTTCCTTTCAAGGCAAAAAGTCAAAAGAACATTTAGCCAAAAAAATAGCAAAAATGATTTGGAATGTTAGAAAAAGTGCGTAAATTTGCACCCGTCAATTTAAAAAAGGCACTCACATTTGGTTCCGTAGCTCAATTGAATAGAGCATCTGACTACGGATCAGAAGGTTTAGGGTTTGAATCCCTACGGAATCACTTGACGAGAGCGTAATGACATGGTTCCGTAGCTCAATTGAATAGAGCATCTGACTACGGATCAGAAGGTTTAGGGTTTGAATCCCTACGGAATCACGAAAGAGATTGTATTTCAAGTACAATCTCTTTTTTTTGATACAATAAGGTATTCTTTCCGTTGGAGGAAATCTTAAAAAAAACAAACTACTAATCTCATTTTTTATAAATATCTTCTTTATTTCATTTTTAATCCTTACCTTTACCACGTTTTATGTGCTATGAGGTAATAGATAGTTTAATGAATTCATTTAGAATTTTTGCATCATGAAAAAATTTGGTCTCATTTTGGCTTTTATCGCAATTGTTTTGCCAGTTTTATCTCAAGAATCAGGCAATCAATACTACATGTCTTTCTTTGCTAAATACTATCAAGTAAGCATTTTGAATTACGAGAAGGAAGGATATTGCGTAAAGGTTGATCTCGAATCTTCAAATACTGACGCTACGGCAGAGTTATACGTAAAGTATGCCAATCTTCCGAACTTTATCGTCAATTTGGAAATCATCAAATCACAGTTTGCCAAGTACACAAAACAAGCAGTGAAAGATAATGCTCGTAGTATGGAGGTACAGTTGGACTCTTGGTTCAAACGCAACTTCATCATCTATAAGACACGTACTCATATTTATCAGGATGATGGCATAAAGCTGAAAGCTTTCTTCGAGGTTAAGGATGACGGACAATGTATCGCTGTCATTGAATCACCTTCGTTTAAAGCACCTAAGAGTCATAACGTCGCTGAAACAAACTCTTTCATCATCTTCCAGACGGTAGATGAGTTCGAAGACTTTGTCAACGTCCTCAAAAAGTTTGAGAAATAATTACCGTATTAATAAAATTTGAAAGGGGGAAACATCATATTAATGTTTTCCCCTTTTATTTTAAGCTTGTCACCTAGGTGGAAAAGGCTTGTCACATTAGTGACAAAAGCTTTCCACATTAGTGACAAAGGCTTTCCACACTTGTGGAAAGCTTAATTATTTCAACTATTCGTTATACGATTAAATGCTTTATTCATTAGTCTAAGTCAAAGCGCAAATCGAGCAAGTCTTTTGTAGACGGACAGTCGACTTCTTGACCTTCTGTTTGCTTCATACGTGCCTTACGGAATGCTATGGTTTGTCTCAAACTGAATTCACAACCACAATATTGTTGATTATAAAAACATTGTTCCTTAATAATAGCACTACGACGATCGGACAATCCATTTTTACGCCAGTTTTGTGCCCAAAAAACAACGTCGGGATAAAACGAGACAGCGTACGCTCCTGCCTCAGCAACTTGATCCAACGACTTCCAACGACTGGAAGCAAGTGTTGTTGTCAGTACTTTATAACCATGTTCATGGGCATATTGGGCTGCTTTCAACAGACGATACTTGAAACACATCAAACATCTGGCACCTCGTTCCGGTTCATCTTCCAAGCCTCTCACCTGCTCTCGCCACGATACATGGTCATAATCGGCGTCAACAACCGTCAATCCAAACGATTGTGCATAACGAATACACTCTTCCTTACGGATATCGTATTCCTTCTGTGGGAAAATGTTGGGATTGCAAAAGAACAAGGTAGGTTGAACATCGTTCTGCATCATCCATTCAATGATAGCTGAAGAACATGGCGCACAGCAAGTGTGCAATAACACTTGACGTACACCTTCAGGTACTTGTATCTGTTGCTTCTTATGCATAGATTAGAATGGGAAGAACAACGGCAGGATGAAGATCATTATCAAGCCCATCAGTAACTGCATCGGACCTCCGACCTTCACATAGTCCATAAATGTATATTGCCCTGGAGTCATCACCAACGCATTTGCGGGCGTTGAGAATGGCGAAACGAAACACATGCTGGCTCCATAAGTCACAGCAAACAGGAATGGCACAGGATTCAATCCCAAAGCGGTCGCACTACTCATCGCAATTGGGGCCATCAGCACTGCCGTTGCCGTATTACTGATGAACAATGTCATAAAGGATGTCGTAAAATAGATACCAGCCAACAGCGCATACGGTCCGAACGAACCCAATCCACTAACCAACGAACCGGAAATCAGTTCCGACACACCGGTCTTTTCCAAAGCAAGCGACATCGGCATCAAACCACCGATAAGAAAAATACTCTCCCAGTTAATGGTTTTGTAAGCAGCCTCAACATTTCGGAAGCATCTTGTAAGAATCATCAACATACTTGCAATAAGCACTGCCGTAACCGGTTCAACAGGAATAAAGTCAAAGACCATCATTACAACCATCAACACCATGATAGCTGCCGCCAACGGAGCTTTATAATCCAACGTTACTTTCGCAGCTTCCGCCAAAGGTTGTCCAAGTACGACCCAATTGGTATCCTCGTGACTGAGACGAGCGATATTCTGCCAAGTTCCCTGAACCAATAATACGTCATTGGAATGGAACTTGATGCTTGCGATATTATCTTTCAGGTATTCATCCTTGCGCTGAATACCCAGAACATTCACATTATACTTATCACGGAAATCCGTATCTCTCACCGTCTGATTGATAAGATTGGATGACGGCATCAAAACAATCTCAGCTATACCGATATCATAGAAAGCAAGTGCGTCGGCAGCCGTATCATTTAACTTACGTTCCTCTTCATCATAGACCTCCAACTGATAGTCTTTCGCGAATTCGTGTACATTCTCTTTCTCACCAGTCAAGAAAAGAATATCTCCATTCTGTAATACCGTATCAGCATCCACAAATTTCTGCTCGATATTCTTAAAAAGGTTATTTTGAGACACATCACCACGACGAACTTCCAGAATATTCAAATGATATTTGTTACGGACATCCAACTCGATGATTGTTTTTCCTTGAATGGATGAGAAAGATTTCACCTTCAGTCTGGAAAGATTATTCAATAATCCGTACTCCTGAATCAACTCGTTCAATGATTTCTTCACTTTCTTGTTCGGTTCGTTCTTATTCTCCGATTTTGACAGGAATAATTTACTAAGAATCAATAAGATAACCGTACCGACAGCCACACAGACCAAGCCCACCGGAAGGAAAGTCAAGAATTTCAGATCCTGTCCGCCAGCAGCACGCAAAGTCTGTTGGATAACCAAGTTGGGTGGCGTACCAATCAATGTCATCATACCGCCCAAGCTGCTTGCAAAAGCGAGTGGCATCAATATTTTCCGTGTACTCATATTTATACTCTGAGCCATACTGACAACAATTGGGAGCATCAACGCTACCGTACCGACATTGCTGACCAAGCCACCAAGACAAGCAGTCACCATCATCACCAGAATAAACAATACAAACTCGTTCTTACCTGCTAACTTCAACAGTTTTGCACTGATCAACTTAGCCAAACCAGTCTGTAAGATTGCACCACTGACGATAAACAAGCCAACCATCATCACAACAACTGAGTTGGAAAAGCCGGATAATGCCTCTTCGACCGTCACAATCTGGAACACCAACAATGCGATCAACGCACATAAAGCCACAATATCCGAGCGGACCTTTCCATTTACAAAGAAGATGGTAGCGATAATTAAAATGATAATGGTTGTTATCATAAACAGAGTATTTATTCGTTTCAATCACAAATGTAAGAAATCTGAAGAAGAATGCGAAACTTATCAAATAATCTTTCAAAAAATTAAAGTTAAAACACTACATTTGTAAAAACAAACAGTTAGATATGTATAGCGATAAAAGAAATATTCTCCAGCTTGTGGCCTTGCTGAAAGCCCATCAGGTGAAAAATATCGTGGTTTGTCCGGGCGGTCGTAATGCTTCGATTGTTCACACATTGGCACAAATTCCTGATTTCAACTGCTATCCGATCACAGATGAGCGAAGTGCAGGCTTCTTTGCTTTAGGTTTAGCACAACATGGAGGAAGTCCGTCAGCTATTTGCTGTACATCTGGCTCTGCCCTGCTCAACATCTACCCGGCAGTTGCTGAAGCTTTTTACCAACAAGTCCCGATGATTGTGATCTCTGCTGACCGAGGAGCTGCATGGATTGGTCAGATGGACGGACAAACCATTCCACAACCAGAGGTGTTCCGTTCGTTAGTGAAATGCTCCGTCAACTTACCGGAGATACAAAACGAGGAGGATGAGTGGTGCTGTAACCGACTTATCAACGAGGCAATTCTCGAGACGACACATCACGGGAAAGGTCCGGTACACATCAATGTAGCCATTGCTGAACCTATCTAT
>CAMVLL010000131.1 GCA_947168315.1 uncultured Bacteroidota bacterium
GTTATCGACCGTCAGGTACAGAAGTCAAAGAATAATCTGAAGGGTGCTTCCATCGTTGTTGCCGGTGGTTACGGTATGGGATCGAAGGAAGGATTTGACCAACTTTTCGCCTTGGCAAAAGAACTTCATGCTGAGGTGGGAGCGAGCCGTGCCGCTGTTGACGCAGGTTTCTGTGAAGCCGACCGTCAGATCGGGCAGACAGGTATCACCGTTCACCCGAAAATGTACATCGCTTGTGGTATCAGTGGACAAATCCAGCACATCGCTGGTATGCAGGACTCTGGTATCATCATCTCTATCAACAATGATCCGAATGCACCTATCAACGCTATCGCTGATTATGTGATCAATGGTACCGTCGAAGAGGTCATTCCAAAACTTATTAAGTACTACAAAAAGAATAGCAAATAATGGAAAACTTTTATACAGAAGTACCGGAACTCAAGTATCACTTGAATAATCCGATGATGGAGCGTATATGTCAGCTGAAAGAGCGTGACTATAATGATAAGGATCAGTTTGCTGATGCACCACAGGACTTGGCCGACGCCTTGGATTCGTATGATAAGGTGCTAGAGATTACAGGCGAGATTACCGCATCGGTGATTGCTCCGAATGCGGAAGGTGTAGATCAGGAAGGACCGCACTTGAAAGATGGTCGCGTGACTTATGCAGCCGGTACAAAACAGAACTTGGATGCAATGGTACGTGCAGGATTGAACGGTATGACCATGCCGCGTCGATTCGGTGGCTTGAATTACCCAATCACTCCTTATACCATGTGTGCTGAAATCGTTGCCGCTGCTGATGCTGGCTTCGGTAATATCTGGTCTTTGCAGGATTGTATTGAGACACTGTATGAGTTTGGTAACGAAGACCAACACTCTCGTTTCATCCCTCGCATCTGTGCAGGTGAAACAATGTCTATGGACTTGACTGAGCCGGATGCAGGATCCGACCTCCAGAGCGTCATGCTAAAGGCTTCATTCGATGAGGAAAACAATTGCTGGCGACTGAATGGTGTGAAACGTTTCATCACTAACGGTGACTCAGACATTCACCTGGTGCTGGCTCGTAGCGAGGAAGGTACGCGCGATGGCCGTGGCTTGTCAATGTTCATCTACGATAAGCGTGATGGTGGCGTGGATGTACGTCGTATTGAAAATAAATTGGGTATCCATGGATCTCCAACATGTGAGCTGGTTTACAAGAATGCGAAATGTGAGCTTTGCGGTGACCGTAAGTTAGGCTTGATCAAGTATGTCATGGCTCTTATGAACGGTGCCCGTCTGGGTATCGCGGCACAGTCGGTTGGACTTTCACAGGCTGCTTATAACGAAGGATTGGCTTATGCCAAGGATCGTAAGCAGTTCGGTAAGGCTATCATCGAATTCCCTGCTGTTTATGACATGCTTGCACTGATGAAAGCTAAGTTGGATGCCGGCCGTTCTCTGTTGTATCAGACATCACGTTATGTAGATATCTACAAGGCATTGGATGATATCGCTCGTGAACGTAAGCTTACTCCTGAGGAGCGTAAGGAAGAGAGGGAATACTCGAAGTTGGCAGACTCATTTACTCCGCTGGCTAAGGGTATGAACTCGGAATATGCGAACCAGAATGCTTATGATTGTATCCAGATTCACGGTGGTTCTGGTTTCATGTTGGAATATGCTTGTCAGCGTATCTATCGCGACGCCCGTATTACCAGCATCTATGAGGGTACTACTCAGTTGCAGACTGTTGCTGCTATCCGTTATGTGACCAATGGTGCTTATCTGGCTACTCTTCGTAAGTTTGAAGAGAACGAGGTGAACGCATCATTGCAACCTCTGATGGCTAAGGTAAAGGCAATGACCGACCAGTTTGAGGCATGTGCAACAGCTATCAAGGATGCTCAGGACCAAGAATTGCTCGATTTCATGGCTCGTCGTTTGTATGAGATGGCTGCTGTATGCGTAATGTCGCACTTGATTATCCAGGATGCCAACCGTGCACCGGAGTTATTCGATCGCTCAGCTCGTATCTATGTGAACTATGCTGAGGCTGAGGTCGCAAAGCACGCTACATTCATCCGGAATTATAATAAGGAAGAATTAGCAAGCTATCGGATCTAAAGAAAACTGATTCAAATAATAAAGGGCCTGGCATTACTGCTAGGCCCTTTATGTATATAAACGTTGTTATTTTCAAACCTTTGGAAGTTTCCATGGGTTACGATACTCTTTGCAGAGGTATTGGTCAGCTTCAGCATCATGGAATGTTACGCCATCCCAAGTAAGTTTCTTTCCGGTGCGATAAGCGATATTACCGAGATGAGCAAACTTAGCGATGTGAGCGCCAATATGGATGTTAGCGGCACACTTCTCAGGCGTACGATCCTTGATACACTGCAGATGGTTCTTCGCATGCAGGTTCAAGCCTCCACCACCATATGCTTTGTGCAATTCAACAGCTTCCATACGTATCTTACCATCCACATTCTCAGGAATAACTTCCCATCCACTTCTATCTACGACAAGTGTTCCATTCTCACCTACAAAGCCTAAACCGTGGTTACGTCCATAACCGCCGTCATTGATGCCAATGGCATGATCCCAAAGTACGGTGAAACCGTCGAAGGTATAAACTGTCTGCAACAAGTCAGGTGTCTCGCACGCATCATCAGGATAACCAAACTTTCCTCCTGATGCCATAATAGATTTCGGTGCTGTTACGTTCATACCAAAGAGAGCATAGTCTAACAGGTGAACACCCCAGTCTGTCATCAATCCTCCGGCATAGTCCCAGAACCAGCGGAATGTAAAGTGGAAACGGTTAGGATTGAATGGACGCTTAGGTGCCGGACCAAGCCACATGTCGTAATCCACTCCGTCAGGAACTGGACAGTCTGCCTTCACTGGAATGGATGGACACCATCCTTGATAAGAGAAGACACGCACTGTACGAATCTTACCTAACTTGCCACTGTGAACGTAAGCCATAGCATCTTGCCAGTGTGGGTCACTGCGTTGCCATTGTCCTACCTGTACGACACGTTTGTAGCGCTCGGCAGCACGTATCATGATATTACACTCTTCAATGCTGTTACCGAGTGGTTTTTCACAATAAACGTCTTTACCCGCCTCGCAGGCTGCCACAAATTGTAAGCAGTGCCAGTGGTCGGGTGTACCGATAATAACCACGTCAACGTTCTTGTCATCAATCAGTCGACGCCAGTCTTTGTACAATTTTTGGGGTTTCCTTCCTTGGATCTTCTCTACGTTAGCTGCTCTTTGGTCAAGGACGCTCTGATCAACGTCACACAGTGCAACACATTCCACTTCGCTGTTCTTAAGGAATGCTTGTAGGTCACTGAAACCTTGTCCCTTACATCCGATAACACCGACATGGATCTTGTCGTTTGCACTAACCTTCATTCGATCGGCCAAAGTGATTCTTGGACTGAGAAGCAAGCCTGCTCCTAGGAGAGACGATCTCTGAATAAAATCTCTTCTTTTCATGGTTCTTAAATATTTCTGGTTATTAGATAATTTCAGACTTCTCCGTAAAGATAGTTATTCCTATCAAATAATCAAAAATATTTATTGAAAAATAATAGATTAAAGAATAGGAGGAAAAAGAAAAGAGGCATCTCATTTCGAGATGCCTCTTTTGATAACTATCATCCTAATGGATTATTCTGCTGTTTCAACGCTCCAGTCTTCTTGCGACTTGCGGATGTAACTCTTGTAACGGAGTTGTGCCATGCGCTGTGCCTCAGCGAAGAGTTCCTCAGCTTCGTTTGGATAAGCCTTCTTAACGGACAGATAACGAACCTCGCCCATGAGGAAGTCGTGGAACTTGCTCCAATCCGGAGTCTTGGAATCAAGACTGAACGGGTTCTTGCCTTCGTCTGCCAACAGTGGATTGTATCTCCAAAGATGCCAGTAGCCACATTCTACAGCGCGGCCTTCCTCAGCTTGGCTACGACCCATACCGCCCTTGATCTTCAAACCATGGTTGATACATGGTGCGTATGCGATGATCAAAGAAGGACCAGGATAAGCTTCAGCTTCACGGATAGCCTTCAAGCATTGTGCGTTGTCGGCACCCATCGCAATCTGAGCAACATATACATAACCGTATGTGGTAGCCATCAATCCAAGGTCTTTCTTACGGATACGCTTGCCTTGTGCAGCAAACTGTGCGATAGCACCCAGAGGAGTAGCCTTTGAAGACTGACCACCGGTATTTGAATAAACTTCGGTATCGAGTACCAGAATGTTTACATCCTCACCGGAAGCAATCACGTGATCCAAACCACCGTAACCGATGTCGTAAGAAGCACCGTCACCACCGATAATCCACTGACTTCTCTTAACCAGATAATGATCCAAAGTCATCAGCTCTGTACAGAATGGACAACCTCCTTCAGCTCCATCAGCGATATATGGCTTCAGCAAAGCAGCCAGACGCTTGGTTTCGTCAGCATCGTTCTTCTTCTCAATCCATTCAGCAGCTAATGCCTTGAATTCAGCCGAACAATTCTCATCAACTGTTGCCTCTGTCAATAACTTAGCAACACGCTCTTTCATCTTCTTGTTACCTAAAGCCATACCCAAGCCGAATTCGCAGAAGTCCTCGAACAATGAGTTGTTGAATACCGGACCTTGACCCTTCTCGTTCTTGCAATATGGAGTAGATGGGATAGAAGCAGAGTAGATAGAAGAACAACCTGTTGCGTTGGCAATCAACTGACGGTCACCAAACAACTGAGAAATCAGTTTCACGTATGGAGTCTCACCGCAACCAGAGCAAGCACCTGAGAACTCAAACATCGGTGTAGCGAACTGTGAGTTCTTCGGAGACTGCTTGATGTCAACCAAGTCTTGTTTTGTCTTCACGTTCTTCACTATGTAGTTCCAGTTAGCAGCTTCCTTCTTCATGTCTTCAGCATCTGGATTGAACGGAACCATCTTCAAAGCCTTACCAGTCTTTGGATTACCCGGACAAACATCTTCACAGTTACCACAGCCTAAGCAGTCCATGACACTTGTCTGAATACGGAAGTGCATACCGGCCATAGCCTTAGGAGCCTTGATAACGATTGAAGGAACATCTACGCCAGCCAATTCCTCGTCGGTCAGAACGAACGGACGGATAGCTGCGTGAGGACAAACGAATGCACACTTGTTACACTGGATACAGTTCTC
>CAMVLL010000132.1 GCA_947168315.1 uncultured Bacteroidota bacterium
ATCATCGCTGTCAAGTTGTACGGCAAAGCGCCCACATTTTGGATGATTGATGGCAAGATCCCAACAACCACCGATACCCAAATCGTCACGTTCCGGAATAATATGAACGAGCCGCTCGTTATGGTGGAAATGATTCAAAATATCTGTTGTGCCATCTGTGGAATGATTGTCAACGACAATAACATTATATTTGAAATTTGTCTCCTGATTTATGGCAGAACGGACTGCATCTTCAATGGTTCGTACACGGTTTCGTACGGGTATGATAACAGATGCTTCCATGTCAAAAGATTGGCTTTCGAAGTTTACCTTGCGATGTTGAGGCGGAAGAAGTGCATTGACCTCTTTGAGAAAGATCGTACATGCCCTTTCCATCTCAATTTGTACGGCACGGTTCCTAGGATCCACGTAGTCGAACTGCTTCTCGCCCGATTTACGGACATCCATTTCCATCTCAGTGTATAGATATTCATGGATATGTATCAAATATTTTAGTCGTAGTCGTAAGTAATACAGACCGGCGTACTGAAAGTCTTCGGTAGAAGTGAAAGCCTTTCTGAAGGCATCTTGCTTGAAAGTAAGCAAGGAGCCAAAGTCGAAGTCATCTCGAAGGCTGCCTGCTTGATAATCGATAACGGGATGCTTTTGAAGGATTCCTCCTTTTATTTCATTGAAGTCGGAGTAAACCATATTGGCATCTGGTCTCTCGAGGTATTGTACCATCCGTTCCAATGCCTTATAGCCCAAAGCTAACGGAGTTGTTTTCAGATAAATACATAGATAATCCATTTGAGCCCATTTATTAATGAGCTTCAAAGTCTTACTGCTCGTTATACGGTCTGTCTTGCAGAAATAGCAATGCTCTGGTAATTTGAACGAAGGCTTATCACCTTGGTGGAATACATAGATATGATGGATAAGAGGGGATTCTTGAACCGACTTGATGGTTTGAAGCGTAGCTGCTTCGTCCTCGTGAAAGAGGAAAAAGTCAATGACATTTTTCATAATGTAACAATGCTTTGATTATCTATACAAAAGTACGGGTTGGAAGTCTCACTACCAAAAATATCACTCTTTTTTTGTCGCAAAGTATGGAGATTTTTGTAATATTGCAGATGAATAAAAAGAAAAAATAATGAACGCATTATCCATCATCGATAAGTATTACCCAGAAGATAACTCTCTTAAAAAGATTTTGCTTACTCATAGTCGTTCGGTTGCAGATAAAGCCTTGGCTATTGCAGCAAAGCATCCGGAACTGAATCTCGATACTGTTTTTCTTGAGGAAGCCGCTATGTTACATGATATTGGTATTTTTCAATGCGATGCTGATGGCATCTGCTGTCACGGCACACATCCTTATATCAGTCATGGATATTTAGGAGCCTTATTGTTGCGACATGAAGGGTATCCTCTTCATGCTTTGGTCTGCGAAAGGCATACTGGAGCCGGCATATCTTTAAAACAGATTATTGATCAGCAATTACCTATTCCACATCGTGACATGTTGCCTCTTTCAATGGAGGAAAAAGTTATCTGTTTTGCTGATAAATTCTTCTCAAAAACGAGACTTGACCGCGAGAAAACGGTAGAAGAAGCGTTCCGAAGTGTCTCCAAATTTGGTGAAGAAGGGGCCATTCGATTCCAAAAATGGTGCGAATGTTTCTTGTAAGTGGATAAAATAATTTAAAACTATCGTCAATTCTTTTTAGATACGTATGATTTGCACTATCTTTGCTCATTAAAAGCAAAGGTATGTACTGTGTTTACAGCTATGCAGTTCATCCTAGTATTATAGTTAACGATAAGAAAAAGGTGTCTTCTAAGATTAACAAATATATTCCATATCTCCTGCTAATGGTTTGTTTGTTGTGCTCACTAGATGCAGATGCACAGCGTAGCAGACGGCGTAGGAATGGTGTGCCGGCTGATTCCATTCAGGTGGATTCCGTACGTTCTGATACGTTGGCCGTAGATACCGTGAAGAAGGATAAGAATCCTTTGGAAGCACCTGTGGATTATGAGGCAAATGATTCTATCGTGTTCGAGGATGGTTTCGTTCATTTGTATGGTCAAGGTAAGGTAAAATACCAACAGATAGAGCTGACCTCTGAAATTATTACCATGAATGTGGATAGTAGTGCGGTCTTTGCTCGTGGCGTGACCGATTCGACTGGCGTTGAAACGGGTAAACCTGTCTTTAAAGAAGGTGAGGACACGTACGAGTCGAAGCTTATCCGATATAATTTCAAAACAAAGAAAGGCTTCATCAACGAGATTACGACCCAACAGGGAGAAGGATATATCACTAGTGAGGCGACGAAAAAAGGAGCGAATGATGAAATGTTCATGAGTCAAGGTCGTTATACGACTTGTGAGGACCATGAACATCCACATTTCTACCTACGACTTACCAGAGCGAAGGTACGACCGAAAAAGAATGCTATCTTTGGACCGGCACAACTGGTGGTTGAAGATGTGCCGTTACCAATCGCTGTTCCCTTTGGCTTCTTCCCCTTCTCAGAAAGCTATGCGTCGGGATTTATCATGCCGACTTATGGTGATGAAATGAACCGTGGTTTTTACTTGAGGGACGGTGGATACTACTTTGCGATCAGTGATAGGATGGACTTAAAAGTGCTTGGTGAAATCTTCACGAAGGGATCGTGGGGTTTGAGCGCTCAATCGAACTACAACAAACGATATAAGTTCTCTGGATCGTTTAATGCTAGTTACTTGGTGACAAAAACGGGTGAGAAGAACATGCCCGACTATATGGTATCTAAGGATATCAAGGTCGCATGGACCCACCGGCAAGATAATAAAGCTAATCCGAACAGCAATTTCTCAGCTAATGTGAACTTTTCTACCAGTAGCTATGACCGTCGTAATTTAGCAAGCTTGTATAATCCTTCGTTGTATTCTAATAATACGAAGGCATCTTCTGTAAGCTATACACGGACATTCCCTAGCATAGGATTGAGCTTGGCTAGTACTTTTAATATCACGCAGAACACGAAGGACTCCTCTTTGAACGTTGTCTTGCCTGATTTGAATATCTCTTTGAATCGTATTTATCCGTTTAAACGAAAGAAATCGGCAGGGGAAGGTCGTTGGTATGAGAAAATCTCCTTGCAATATACCGGTCATCTTTCCAATAGCATTAATACGAAGGATAACCTCATTCTGAAAAAAGGAATAAAGGATTGGAACAATGGAATGGAACACCGTATTCCTTTGAGCGCTACTTTCACATTATTTAAATATATCAATTTTGTACCAACCGTAAACTATCATGAGCGGTGGTATACTCGTAAGGTGGAGCAGAGCTATGATCCGACTTCTGTGGATTTGATACGAAGGGATACGATCAATGGTTTCAATCGTGTGTACGACTATAACATGAATGTGTCTCTGAATACCAAGTTATATGGTTTCTTCAAACCGTGGAAAATGTTTGGTGATAAGATTCAGATGATTCGCCATGTCTTTACGCCTTCTGTCTCATACAGCTATTCACCTGATTTTGGTGCGGAACGTTAGGGATATTGGAAAACTTACCAATATACGGATGCACAAGGCGAAGTCCGTACGGTAGAATACTCTCCATTTGCAGGTCAGTCATTCTCTCCTCCAGGTAAGGGAAAGCAAGGATCTATCTCATTCTCGGTGGATAATAATTTGGAGATGAAGATGAAGTCGGACAGTGATTCTACGGGTGTCAAAAAGATTAGTCTGATTGACCAGTTATCTGCCAATATATCGTATAATATGGCAGCGGCGACTCGCCCATGGAGTGATTTGAGTACAAATCTTCGCTTGAAATTGACGAAGAGTTATACATTCTCAATGAATGCGTCCTTCGCTACTTATGCTTATGAGTTCGATAAGAACGGAAATGTGGTTGTTGGTGAGCGTACAGAATGGTCGTATGGTCGATTTGGCCGGTTCCAAGGTTATAGCGGCTCGTTCTCGTATACTTTCGACAACGATACTTGGAAGAATCTGTTCAGTAAGGATCGTAGCAATAAGAAACAAAAGAAGGATGAGGATGAATGGGAAGAGGACGAGGATGAAGACGAATACGAACAGGAAGAAAAACAGTCGACTACCCGCAAACAGGAGAAGGCTGCTGTTGATCCGGATGGATATATGACTTTTAAAATGCCTTGGTCTTTGAGTATCAGTTACAGTTATAGTATTCGTGAGGATCGTACGAAGAAGATTAATATCAAGAATATGCGATATCCATATTCTATTACGCACTCTTTGAATGCTTCTGGTTTTGTGAAAATAGGTAGTCGTTGGAATTTCAACTACAGTTCGGGATATGATTTCACGCAGAAGAAAATCTCTATGACGACATTGAATATTTCCCGTGACCTGCACTGTTTCAATATGAGTTGTGGTTTGGTCTTCGGTCCGTTCACTTCGTATAATTTCAGTATTCGCGCGAATGCAAGTATGTTGACTGATGCCTTGAAATGGGATCAGCGAAGCAATACTGGTTCTGCCGTTCAATGGTATTAATCTAACAGATAAGTATAATATGGATGTAAGGATAGAATCTGGATGGAAGCGTGCTTTGGCGGCTGAATTCGAGCAGCCCTATTTCAAACAGTTGACCGACTTTGTGCGTCTGGAGTATGGTAGAACGACATGTTATCCGCCTGCACGACTGATTTTTAATGCTTTCGATCTTTGTCCTTTCGACGAAGTCAAGGTGGTCCTTATCGGACAAGACCCATATCATGGTCCAGGACAAGCCATTGGCCTTTGTTTTTCGGTTAATGACGGTATTCAGTTTCCCCCATCTCTCGTTAATATTTTCAAAGAGATTCAAGATGATTTGGGAAGTCCTGTTCCATCAACAGGAAATCTTACCCGTTGGGCGAAGCAAGGTGTGCTGTTGCTGAACGCTACTTTGACAGTACGGGCACATCAGGCCGGTTCTCATCAAGGCAAAGGGTGGGAGACCTTTACAGACGCTGCTATTCGAGCATTGGTTGAACAGAAAGAGCACTTAGTATTTATCTTATGGGGATCGTATGCTCAGCGTAAGGTAGCGTTCATTGATGAAATTAAGCATTTAGTCTTGAGATCTGCGCATCCTTCACCTCTATCTGCTTATAAATGTTTCTTTGTAAACCATCAGTTTAGTCTTGCAAACTCTTA
>CAMVLL010000133.1 GCA_947168315.1 uncultured Bacteroidota bacterium
AGATGGATTTCTTAAATCGTCCAAATTGATACAAACAAGCCAGTTATTATCAAAGACATCTCCAGGTTCTCTGATCAACGCTGGTCTAAGTGCGTCAATACCTCTTTGTGTTAGTTTATAATTACCACCACTAACAGAAGTTAAGTAATTGTTGAGATTACCAACAATACGATCTTCACTTAATACCCAGCCATTGAATGATGGTCTTGTAGGAGAATGGAAATAATGAGTTCGGCCACATCCTCCATGTTCACTACGTCCTCTCGATATAAGATCTTCTTCATCAAGTATTCCATTCATATTATGGTCATAAAAAATATAACCTCTCTGATGTGAATCCATTGTTACACAGGTTGCTCCCCATGTGTCTCTATCTTGGCAAACTGCCACAAATTCTTGCGGAGCAAATTCCTGAAGACTTGTCCTAGGAGAACTCCAATCTTTTCTTTTCATACTCATAATGTTTTATTTGATGTTAATACTATTCAAATAAAGAATGCGTGGATACAATGCTCACGCTTGTATTCACGCATTCCAACTCAACACACCTTAATAAAGCACTATCACCCCATGTACACTAGCCTTAGCAAATATAAGGTACGCGCAACAAGAGATTATAATATCAGCTTTGTTTTGAACTAAGATTTAAAAGTTGCGAGGTTCTATACGTTAAAACAAAGCGTTAAGCAAACGCCATTACAAAAATATAAAATTTTTTATTTCCAACAAAAAAATAATATTTTTTATATTATTGATTATTAATTGATTGCATAGATATTTGTAAAATATAAAAAAATACTTTTGTCTAATAATCAGAATGGATTTTTCACGAATAAATACACAAGAAATCCGTGCCCGTTTAAGAAATAAAAAGCGCCAACCAGAAATCTGATTGGCGTTTCATGTCAAAACTACTAAGACAAGGCTTAATCAAAAACGATTAAACTTCTTGCTGAAGAGAAAACGGGGATCTTCTCTTCTATCTTTTGCATATTACCTCACGGTGTATGCAGATGAGTGTTATCTAATTAAGAAGGATTATGAGGAACATAATGTTCTTCACCAATATTTGTGGTACAATGAACATTTCTTCCATTTTCGCCTCTCCATATACGTACTGGTAAAACTTCATAAGTAGTCTGCCAACCCGATTGATGTGGAACAAGAACATAACCCAAAGGAAATACTTCATCAATGTTAAAAGGTGTATTAGCATCTACTTTTACCTGATGAGTTGCATTACATGCATGATAATCATTTAAATAAGTATCGGCACTATAACCTTGCCAAATATTCCCAGATGTCTGCAAGCCAGCAATACCATTCGTTTCCTGATAAACTTCTTGCCATGTGGTGTATAAGCCAGCATTACATTGAAAATAATAAGTAACTTCTTCAGGGCCATCACCACATGGAGCACAATACTCATTCGGTACAAATTTTTGGTAATTTGTCCGAGGAGAAATCCATTCTTTTTTCATATTCATAAATGTTTTATTTAATGTTAATACTATTCAAACACAAAATGCGTGAACACAATGCTTACGCTTGTATTCACGCATTCCACTCCAACACATTTTATATCTAAAGCTCTAATCCACGTGTATACACGAACCTTAGCAAATATAAGGCTGTGATACAAGAGATTCCAACATCGGCTTTGTTTTGATACGATTAAAAGTTGCGAGGTTTCTATACGTCAAAAACAAAGCGTTAAGCAAACGCCCCCCTATTATTTCTTCATATCGTGCTTTTCACAAATAACGGTACTTTGCAAAATTAAAGTTTTTTTTTCTTATTTCAAAATAAATACTACATTTTTTTGCAAAATATAAGAAAAGATTTCTTCAAAAAGTCCTTCTTTCTGCCCCAAAACAATCCAAAAATTCAAAAAATCAATCAAATTATTAACCTTGTCACCTATGTGACAAAGGCTTTCCACATTAGTGACAAGAGTTATCCACCCATGTGACAAAAGCTTGTCACCTTCGTGACAAGCTTAATTTGAAGAACATCATCTTTTTTCTGCCACCACTCCGTGGTTAGTTGTTTTTCTTTCTTCTTATACGCGGGTTGCGGGCTCTGCCCTTTACCCACGCCTAAACATCTTTCACGCCTACGGCGTTACAACAAAACAACATGTGAAATCATTTCCTGTAGGGGACGACCTTGTGTCGTTCCGCAAACAACATGCAAACGGGCCTACACGAGGTTGGTCCCTACAGAGGTTGAATATATGTTTGAATTGATTAGACTATTAGATTATCTTTCAATTGTTCCGGCCTTAGCAAAAAAGCGTGAAGAAAATTGAAGATGTTTTCCGTTAAGAACGAGCCTCGTCAAGCGAGCGAAGCGAGGGCGTTTGGCTCGTTTAGGGAAACATGCTTTGATTTTTAGCTTTTTTGCGCGAGCCGGTGACTTTTTTCTTTGGTTCGGTTTTTTTTGGTCAGGCAAAAAAGAAATGAACAAAAAAGCATAAACAATAAAAAAAAGAACGGGCTGAAGATGGGTACATTTGTTTGCAGGAATAACAAAAAAACATCCCATTTACCATTGCCCAAAACGCCACATTCGGAAAACCATAAAATTATTTGGCTTTTCGCTCGGTATGTCGTAATTTTGTCGCAAATGATAAAGAAACTATTATATCTAATTATACTATGTTGTTTGTGCTGTCAATCAGTGGTGATTGCACAAACCAACAGAGGAGTGAACAGAGGATTGAATAGAGACTTCGGTTCATCAGCTTCCGGCTTATCGCAAGGTCGTCGAGACAGACGCGGAAATCCCATCGACACGACAGCTGTAACGGATGCCAGCACCGTACCTATCGGACTGTTCTCTTGGAAGATTGACCGACGTTTTGGTAACGTACGCGAAGTACCAGTCGACACCTTGGAGCATCAGTTCCAAAACACCAACGATATGACGGGAATGAACGGCCATTTCAATCACCTTGGGAACTTAGGCTCACCACGCATCAACCGTCTTTACTTTGAACGCCGTGATCCAAGTCAGTTCATTTTTACTGATCCATACGACCATTGTGTGATCCGACCGGAAGATTTGATCTTCACAAACACCAAATCACCGTTCGCCAACCTCAGTTATTACAAGGAATTCGATAGTCAGAACGGTGAGGAACGATTCAAGTCATACTTTGCCACGAACGCCAACAAGCGTTTAGGCTTCGGATTCTACATCGATTACCTGTATGGAAGAGGACATTACACCGGACAATCCACCGCTTTGTTCAATGGCGGACTCTTCTCGAGTTATCGCGGTGACAAATACGAGATGCACTTCCTTTTCAACAACGACAACCTGAAGGTAGCCGAGAACGGAGGTATCATTGACGACCGTTACATCACCAATCCATTGGATATGGCTGAAGGAAAACGGCAATACCAGTCGTACGAGATACCAGTCAAACTGCAAAAGATCTGGAACCATAACACCAGTTATCATGCTTTTCTGAGTCATCGCTATAACATCGGGTTCTATCGTGAGAAACAAGATACAATCTCTGCCGACTCGGTGAAGACCACACGGTTCTTTATCCCTGTCACCAGCGTGATTCATACATTCCAGTTTGATACCAACGAACGCAAATATATCTCGTACGATGACAGCCAGAATAGGAAATATTTCGAAAACATGTTCCTGGGCTCTGATTCCATCGACCTGACCAAACGTACTTCCATCAAAAACACCTTTGCTTTGGAACTGAAGGAAGGTTTCAACAAATGGGCCGCCGCTGGTCTGACAGCTTTCATCACCCATGAATACCGTAAATTCTCCCTACCCGACAGTACTTTTACGGATTATCACCGTACCCGCATGAATTATAAGGAGAACGTGATCTCAGTAGGCGGTCAACTTGCCAAACGGAACGGAAAAACCATCCATTATAGCGCTTTGGGAGAGATTGCCCTGACTGGCGAAGACTCGGGACAGTTCACGCTGGAAGGGAATGCCGACTTAAATCTCCGTATGTTCGGTGATACTGTACGGCTCGACGTGAGCGGATTCGTCAAGAACACGAATCCGGTGTTCTACTATCGTCATTTCCATTCAAAACATTACTGGTGGGACAATGACGACCTCGATAAGATGATGCGTACGCGTGTGGAAGGGAAGCTCACCATTGGCAAGACGGGAACGATGCTGAAGGCAGGTGTCGAGAATATTAAGAACTATACTTACCTTGACAATACCAGCAAGATGGTAAACAACAATGATGCCATCTTTACCTCCCTAAACAATGCCGCCGTTCGGCAATTTGATGGTAACATCCAAGTGCTGAGTGCTACCCTGGATCAAAGGATTAAGCTGGGCATCTTCCATATCGATGCTGAGGTGACTTATCAGAAGTCGAGCGAGAACGATGTGTTGCCGCTACCCGACTTATCTGTTTATGGGAATGTGTATCTCAAAGGCTCTTTGGCAAAGAAAGTGCTGAGATTCGAGGTGGGTGCCGATGCCCGTTACTTCACAAAGTACTATGCACCCGACTACTCTATGGCTATCGGACAGTACTATCTACAGAATCCTAACGATAAGATTGAGTTGGGAGGCTATCCTATCATCAACCTTTACGCGAACCTTCATCTGAAACGTACACGTTTCTTCATCATGATGTCGCATATCAACCAAGGATCAGGCAATGCTATGTCATTCCTTGCTCCTCACTACCCTATCAATCCGAAAATGCTGAAACTAGGATTATCATGGAACTTCTTTGATTAAAAAGAAAACAAGATGACAGAATCAGTAAAACCATCCACAACTTCCCATAAGGTACGGATGAACCGCTACCTCCTGACATTCGTTGTCATCTTTCTTGGCGTTCTGATTGGCCATTTCATGCAAGAGCCGAAACCAACGAGAACCCAGCCACGAACATACGAGGAGATTATCGCATCGGGTGAGTTAAGAGCCACGACCGAATACAATACGATCGGTTTCCACGCAGAAGGTGACAGTATCGGCGGATTCCAATATGAGCTGTTGCAGGCATTTGCACAAAGCAAAGGGCTGAAAGCAGT
>CAMVLL010000134.1 GCA_947168315.1 uncultured Bacteroidota bacterium
TTGGATTTCGATTTAATGAATGAGGCTGCAAAAATTCTTTTTGAATATACTGATTTCACCAGTTTCAGCAAGTTGCATACCGATGTAAAGACAAACAATTGTCGTATTATGCGTGCTGAATGGACCCAGGTGAGTCCGTATGAATGGGTCTTTACTATTCAAGCCGACCGCTTTTTGAGGAATATGGTACGGGCTATCGTTGGGACATTGATTGAAGTAGGTCGAGGCAAATTAACGATTGAAGGCTTCCGCCATGTAATCGAACAAAAAGACCGATGTGCAGCAGGTAGCTCGGTTCCTGGGAATGCACTCTTTCTTATGGACATAGGTTATCCTGAGACATTTTGAAAAGAATAAACTATGTGGTTAATATATGCCTTTATCGCAGCTATCCTGCTAGGATTCTATGATGTCTTCAAGAAAGCATCTTTGCGTGATAATGCCGTGATTCCGGTGCTTTTCCTCAATACGCTATTCTGTAGCCTGATATTCTTACCGTTTATTCTTGGTTCATGGCTCTTTCCTTCAATGGAAGAAAGTCCCTTCTACGTACCTGTCGTTGGATGGGAGGTACATCGTTATCTGATTTTGAAGGCCTTTATTGTACTCTCTTCATGGATTTGCGGATACATTGGTATCAAGAATTTGCCTTTAACGATTGTCGGTCCGATTAATGCGACGCGTCCGGTTATGATTCTTCTTGGAGCAATGTTGGTCTTTGGTGAACGACTGAACCTTTATCAGTGGATAGGTGTGACCTTGGCCATTATTTCTTTTTATATGTTGAGTCGAAGCGGCAAAAAAGAGGGAATCGATTTCAAGCATAATAAATGGATCTTCTTTACAGTGATGGCTTCAGTGATGGGAGCAGTCAGTGGACTATATGATAAGTATCTACTAGCAATAGACGAAGAGGGAGGGCTCAGTTTGAATAGGATGGTTGTGCAATCTTGGAATAATATTTATCAACTCATACTGATGGGAATTATTCTTCTGGTGCTGTGGTGGCCCAAACGAAATGTCGGTACACCTTTCCGTTGGCATTGGAGCATATTGCTT
The DNA here is from genome assembly GCA_947168315.1 of uncultured Bacteroidota bacterium. GTDB lineage: Bacteria > Bacteroidota > Bacteroidia > Bacteroidales > Bacteroidaceae > Phocaeicola. Next base: position 1,060 of record CAMVLL010000134.1, read on the forward strand.
ATTTCAGTTTTCCTTTCGGCCGCCGATTTTATGTACTTCTATGCGTTAAGTATAGATGGAGCAATGATTTCCATTATCTCAATGATACGTCGGGGCAGTGTATTAGTTTCCTTTTTCTTCGGTGCCATGATCTTTAGAGAGAAGAATCTTACAAGTAAGGCTATAGATTTGGCTTTGGTTTTCCTCGGAATGTTTTTTCTTTATCTGGGAAGCAGATAAAAAAACTGCATCTGTTTACGCAGATGCAGTCCCTTTTGAATATGATGGAATTAATCTTCCAACGAATAGTCAATGGTAGTTACCACGCGGATATGTTTGATAAACGGAGTGTTGGCATCACGATCTTCGATGCTGAACTGGCCTTGACTTGCGTGTTTGATTTTCCCTAACTTGCTGTTTGAATCCTTGGCGAATTTTTCAGCAGCCAGACGAGCATTCTTTGTAGCTTCCTCAATCATCTGTGGCTTGACATCGTTCAAACCTGTGAAATCATAGGATACTTTGTATTCCCAATCTCCTCCAATGATGGCAATACCTTGTTTAAGCAATTCACTTTGCTCAATAATCATCTTCCTCACAAGGTCAACTTTATTCGAATTTACAGTGATAACGGCAGTAACGTTATAGCGGTATTGTACGATACTATTGTCATAACGATCTGCTTGCTTGTCCTGAATACTTGGAGCGTTAACGGTGATTTCACTTTCCTCAAGACCGTTCTGCTTTAGAAATTCTACGATAGCAGTGTTTGTCTTGTTGATCTTATTGTATAAGGCGATAAGGTCGTTGCCTACTTCCTTGTATACCAATGGCCAAATCACTTTATTAGCCGGAACTTCCATTTCGGCAAGTCCTTTCACTTGAACACCTCTGTCTTTATTCGAGAATGAGTTCAGTCCTGACTTAATAAACAATCCCATCAGCAGCAATCCTACTGCTATGATGGCAGCTTCGATTTTCCAACTTTTCATAGTCTATTGCTTTTAATATTTAACCTAGTACAAATATATATTGTTTTATTGATATAAAGAGATAATTTGAGCATTTTTATAATAATGAAAGAGTATTTGACGGTATGTGTAACCTTGTTCGCCCATAACAGCTGCTCCTATTTGACAGAGTCCAACACCATGTCCCCAGCCAGCCCCGATAAAGTGAAATGTTTGAGGAACACCGTCTTTTATCCGACCTTTTTCTACAATGAATGCGGAGCTGTAAAGGTGGGTTGGAGAGAGGGTACGGCGAATTTCCAGTTCTTTACCGATGGTTAGTGTTCGCTTTGACCCGACAATCTTTAGTTTTGACAATCTGCCGGATTTGCCTCGCTCAACAGGAATGAGGTCAATAATATTTCCAAAATCAATACCGCTCTTCTCCTTAACCAATGCAGATAACTCAGCTTGTGTATAATCAACCGTCCAACGGAAAAACTGTTGTGTCTCTTGGTCGTAATTGTTCAGTACTTGACTTAGTATATGTTTATCGCGTGTGTTGCAGAATGTTCCAGGCGTCTGTCGAATCCACTTCTCTGCGTTCTCCTCAATGGTGAGGTCAGGAAATTCGTACGTTTCTTTCCCGTCGTAAACCGCTTTCAAATAGGAGTAGGAACGATCTTCCCATGCGTATGGGAACTCCTCTGAGATACCTCCACAACATTTGCTGAAGCGCGCGTCACAAATCTCTTGTCCATCGGAAAGTACGATTCCACGTGTTGCCTGAATGGCTTGTGCCACGTTTGGATTCGATGCTTTGGTGATACCTTGATAACGTTGACAGTGATCGTCTGCACAAACATCGAAAAGCTCATGGTCTTCGCGGTCGTACCATTTGATATAAGTATCTTCAGTTTGAATACAAGTCGCAGGTTTCACTACCTTTGTTTCGTTTTGTTGTTTCTTACAGATTTGTGAGAGCAACCAGCTACGAGAGATGACCGCATGGGCTTTAAGGAATTCCAATGATGCGGTGGCGTTCATCTCAGAGGAGATTACACTGGTTAGATAATCTTCAACCGGTATGTCGTTAATGGCAATAACTTCTTCTTCGTGAGTAATAAATCGTAGGGAACCTTTGAAGGTTTGGACTTCTTGTCGTTCCCAGTGGAAGTGAATACCTATGGTTACACCATATAATGAAAACGAATCCTCTGGATGTTTGGGTATGAACGTCAACTCATCAAAGTGTTGTTCGTTCCAAGTCAGTTGTCCGTTCTCGAAACAAATACATTGTTCATTACACGCCTCTTGTCCTAGGCAAGTAAATGTGCCGTTCAGGCGGAATCTCAAGGTTGGAGCGTGAAGGATTCCTATGTGTATCAAGGGCTCGTGGTCAAACGATGGGCTTTTCATGGTCTTTGATGTCATATTTTCTTTTTGAATTTTTTAATAATCAGATCAACAGACTCAACATCCAATCCACAGACAGCAAAAATCTCTTTTATTTTGTCGGCTGTCAGACGTTCGTAATCTTCTTCCCTTGCAGTTACAATAACTCCTGCCATATCTAAAGCACCCGGACTGATCATCATTTGTTGATCACCTTCCATATAATAGCAATCTGGGCGGTGGAGCCGTCTTGGAATTATGATGATATTAGTATTGGCTTTTTTATGCCATACAATGATATTAAAACGTGCTTCCAACTCATCATCGTGGTATGGCAAAGATCTTAAAAATCTATTAATTTTATAAGAGTCTAAGGTGTTACTATTATATTCAATGCTGAACAAAGGGCATAAATAATTCTTTATAGCATAGAATGTGATATTTTTACCTTGATGGAAAGATTCTTTTTGTAACATTGCTTCCTCATACCATTTGATAAGTGGAATCTCGTTCTTGGGAACTGCTTGGAAATGGAAGTGATCTGGTGCAGAAGCGCCACATTTAGCTCCATTATAGAAAACAGCATACGATGAGGTAAGCTTATTATAAATAGATTCTAAATGAGATGGCAAACGATGTAATGTTTGTATTTCATGCTTGTAATAAGCAACTGTCAAATGATGAGGTAGGATAGGGAATGGATTTAACAATACATCAAATTCACCTTTCATCTTATTCAGAGTTATCTGTTCTTTGGGCCTATTCTCCTCACAAAGGAAGCAAGGACGTTCTGCAATCGTCTTTTTATCCAACTTTGCACCAGTTGATCCCATGCGTGCTGGATTAAACTGAACGGTTACATCAAAACCGTCAATAGCGATAGTTCGTTTTTGTACATTCTTCAGTGCTTCATAGTTTTTTGCAGCCAAATCCCATTTCTCCAATTGTTCTGGAAAGAAACTATCCAGGTCTGTTTTCTTCCATTGTTCATGACTAATGGATTGACGGATTAAGAACTCACGTGTGCGGATACTATCTTTATAGGTGTTGTTTGCATTTAGTTTCTCAATACTCAAAGAAGAATCGGAATTACCTTCCCAACGTCGACAAAGATAAACAGGTTCGTAAATTCGTCCAATGTGGTAGTTTCGCGAAATCGCCAGCCCCACTGCATAGTCTTCGCCGTAGCTGACGTTTGGCATACCGATACTTCGAAGTAAAGGGGTATAGAAAGCACGGGGAGCACCTAGTCCGTTTACACGTAAGGCATTATTATGACCGTTTTCATCAGTCCATTCCTTGTGGTCTATCACTCCTGGTGGCAAGGTGTTCAGTTGGAAATCAGTCATACGGTAGGAACCGATGACCATGCCACATTGTTCTTCATAAAACTTATCGACTATTTTTTGTAAAGTGTCAGGACCGCTATACAAATCATCGCTGTCAAGTTGTACGGCAAAGCGCCCACATTTTGGATGATTGATGGCA
>CAMVLL010000135.1 GCA_947168315.1 uncultured Bacteroidota bacterium
TGGCTGCTCCGCTAGTATGATCGAAAAGATTGTCCTCGATGACGGTTTTCTTTGGTGTACTGAACAAAGCTCCGCGAGCACGGTTGTTACGGATGGTGTTGTGTGCGAAATAAACTTCAGGAGTCCATTCCATATTCTCGATGCCGAAGGAACCTTCAGGTGTGATAGCTGCATCCAAAGCGTTCTCAAAGGTAACCTTAAAACTGTGAGCACCATGATCGGTCGGTGTATCTACCGGTTCGATGGCGGCTATCTGATTATCGGCACCGTAAACCTCCATTGTCTTCGATTGAATAAATTGTACGATATCTCCTTTGCGACCCCACTCAAATCCGTATGATCCAGGTTGAAGGTTCTCCGCAATCACTGTATGGTCGTCTAATCGTTGTTGGATACGTAGGTAAACGCCGTGAACGTTGATGGCATCGTCCATCATTCCTTCATACAAACTGTTCACACACGAGATATTACCCTTGCAGCCCGAGAAATGAGTGGCGTCGGCCTGAGCAGTGAAATAACGTGGATCGTCATCACCTCGCAGGCATACCGAGAAATCATCCATATAAATGTCTTCACAAACCTGAGCAAGTACGCCCATGCCTTCAGCATAGTGCACATGAATATTCTGCAACACCGTATTCTTATCATGATACATGAATAAAGCTGGACAAGGACGGCCAGGGCACCGCAGCGCTACGACAGTTCCAGGAATAAGTCGGTTGTTTTTCCATGGAGCACGGAATGTACGCTCGCCAATTTGCTCGATATGTTTAGTCCCAACACGAATATCACTGGTGCGATAAACGAGTCGTTTTGTATCACCTTCGAAAGCAATGCCATAAGTTGAAACATGTTCCCATCCTTCTCCCTTTGAAACCAGACTGCTGTCTCGAACTTCATATTGTACCCATGGAGCTACCTCGTAAGTGATAAGTCCTTTTACCGTATCGTTTTCAAGTACTTTTACCTGACTGATATGAGGATTTTCAAAGTCGATACTGAAGTTTTTCAGGGTGCAATTCTCAGCATCTAACAACGCAATAGGGAGCATCCGTCCATGGAAAATCAGCTCGGAGCCTTGTCCGTCAAAGACAATGTTCTTCACATTCTCGAACGCCAAGCCCACAGCCTTCGGATTATCCTGGTCGTGATTGGAAATATAATATTCGCGAATGGACGATCCGTCAACGTGGAAGTCATACCGTCCCTTTTGTAAAACGATATGGATGGTGTCCTCCTTACTTTCATTTAGAATACGCTGTAAGGCTTGATTAAAAAGAGGAGAAGAATTCTCTCCTGTGTTTGGTTTCATACCATAATCCGCCATATTGTATGCTTCTTTTGAGCAAGCGGATAAAAGAATGACAATCAGTGAGTAGATAAAAAGTTTTGTTTTCATTGTCTTAGGGATAATTCTTAGTATAGCAAAGATAATTATTTGCCTCATAATAAAATAATAACATCATTATTCTTTTTCAAACCTTCGTTTTTTTCTCTTGTTTTTATACCTTTGCATCTTAAATAAATAGATTATTCATGAGTTTAAAAAAATATCAAAAGAATCGAAATGAACAGCCGGACGTTCAAGATAAACAACCTAAGAATCAACGTCCTTTCGTAAGCAAGGCTATGCGTGAAGAGGCACGTAAAGCATGCGAAGTGCTGGAAAAAGGCGGTATCATCCTTTACCCTACAGACACGATCTGGGGAATCGGCTGCGATGCTACGAATCCGGAAGCTGTAAAACGGGTATTCGAGTTGAAACAACGTGCCGACAACAAGGCGATGCTCGTTCTTATCGACAATGAAGTGAAACTAAATTTCTATGTAAAGGATGTTCCTGAGGTGGCTTACGACCTTATAGACTATTCGACCAAACCTTTGACGATTATCTATGATGGAGCACGAAATTTGGCTGAGAATCTGATTGCCGAAGACGGAAGTATTGGTATCCGGATAACGAAGGAAGCATTCTCAAATGAGTTGTGTTTCCGCTTCCGTAAAGCTATTGTATCTACATCGGCCAACGTAAGCGGGGAACCTTCTCCAAGTTGTTTCGACGATATATCCGAGGAGATAAAGCAAGGAGTAGACTATATTGTGAACAGTAGACAAAAAGAGCATAAGAAACCAAGTCCGTCGAGTATCGTGAAAGTCGGTCAAGGTGGTTTGGTAAAAGTGATAAGAGAATAAGATGGCAAAGTTATTACGGGAAGAACGGCCAAGTTTGCTTCAGCGTTTCATCTTATGGCGTGAGAAGCATGTCAGCGAGAAACAGTTCGTGTTGTTTCTCAGTGTGATCGTGGGTATTTTGACAGCCCTTGCCGCCCGTATATTGAAATTGCTAATTGGTTGGATAGAGGATTTGCTTACCGATAACTTCGATTATACGGGAGCGAACTGGTTGTACCTCGTCTATCCGGTTATCGGTATCTTCCTGACAAGCGTTTTTATTCGTAGAATCGTAAGGGATGATATCGGACATGGAGTGACGAAAATCCTATATGCTATCTCCCGAAATAAGAGTCGAATAAAGAGACACAATACTTGGACATCGATGATTGCCAGCGCCATCACCATCGGCTTCGGAGGATCGGTGGGAGCAGAGTCACCGATTGTGCTGACAGGCTCGGCTATTGGCTCCAATCTTGGCAGTATGTTCAAGTTGGATCACAAGACATTGATGATATTGGTGGGTTGTGGTGCGGCAGGAGCAATTGCCGGCATCTACAAAGCACCGATCGCGGGACTCGTTTTTGTGCTCGAAGTGTTGATGATCGATTTGACGATGGCATCCTTGCTACCTTTGTTGGTGACCTGCGTGACGGCAGCTATTGTCTCTTATTTCTTGATGGGTGATCAAGCCATCTTCGCATTCAGTCAGACAGAGCCATTCCTTCTCCATAGAGTGCCATCAGTAATTATTCTTGGACTGGTTTGCGGATTAGTTTCGGTTTACTTTACGAAAGCAATGGATCAATGCGAGAATATCTTCCGTCGTTTCACCAATCCATATATGAAACTGCTAATTGGTGGAATCGTATTGAGTATTCTTATCTTCTTCTTTCCATCGTTATACGGTGAAGGTTATGATACGGTCGGACTGTTGATGACAGGAAACAATGAAGCTGAATGGGAGACTGTCATGAACAACTCCATCTTCTATGGATACGACCATATGCTCATTATTTATCTGGTATGTATTGTCCTGTTTAAGGTCTTTGCTTCCAGTGCTACGAACGGGGCAGGAGGTTGTGGTGGTTTGTTCGCACCAAGTTTGTTCCTCGGAGCCGTTACAGGTTTTGTTTTTGCACATTTTTGTAATCAGTTCAGTATTGGTCCGCTTTCACCAGAAAAGAACTATACGTTATATGGTATGGCAGGAATCATGGCAGGTGTGATGCATGCACCGCTGACAAGTATATTTCTTATTGCGGAATTGACTGGTGGCTACTCACTTTTCTTGCCGTTGATGATTGTCTCTGCAGTGTCATATCTGACTAACCGTGTGTTCCAGCCTCAAAGTATCTATGCCATTCGCCTGGCAAAGAAAGGTGAGTTATTGACACATCATAAAGATAAGGCAGTTTTGACTTTGATGAACATCGACAGTGTGGTCGAAACCGACTTCCTGAAGGTTACTCCCGACATGGATTTGGGACAGATGGTACAAGTGATCTCACGATCCAAACGGAATCTCTTCCCAGTAGTGGATGTACATAATAAATTATTGGGTATTGTCGTGATGGATGATATCCGGAATATTATGTTCCGACAGGAATTATATCATCGTTTCCGTGTAGAGCGTTTTATGATTTCTCCGCCTGCCCGTGTCATCGTTAGTGATTCAATGGAGATGGTGATGAAGAAGTTTGACGAGACCAAAGCCTGGAACTTACCGGTAGTCGACGAAGATGGAGCATATGTAGGCTTCGTCTCGAAATCAGAAGTGTTCGGCGCTTATCGTCAGGTATTGGTCGATTTTTCAGAAGAATAAAACAATGGATAAGAAAGATTTGCGAATCGTATATATGGGTACGCCCGACTTTGCTGTGGAAAGTTTACGTCGGTTGGTGGAAGGTGGCTATAATGTGGTAGGCGTTATCACAATGCCCGATAAACCGATGGGCCGTCATGGGAGTGTCCTTCAGCCAAGTCCGGTAAAACAATATGCTGTTTCTCAAGGATTGAAAGTATTACAGCCGGAAAAACTGAAGGATGAGGCTTTCGTTGCTGAACTACGTGCCTTAAATGCCGACTTGCAAATTGTAGTAGCTTTCCGAATGTTGCCAGAGGTCGTATGGAATATGCCGAGGTTAGGCACATTCAACCTTCATGCTTCGCTATTGCCTCAGTATCGTGGGGCTGCTCCAATCAACTGGGCGGTGATTAACGGTGATACTGAGACCGGAATCACGACTTTTTTTCTCCAGCATGAAATAGATACCGGTGCTATCATTCAACAAGTCCATGTGCCAATTGCTGATACTGACAACGTAGAGATCGTACACGACAAGTTGATGGTCTTGGGTGGTGATCTTGTAATTGAAACCGTAGAAGCAATTTTAGCGGGAACAGTAAAACCGATACCACAAGAGACTCTTTTCCGCTCGGATGAGGAATTACGACCTGCTCCGAAAATATTTAAGGAAACTTGTAGGATAGATTGGTCGATGGGAGTAAAGAAAGTGTACGATTTTATACGCGGATTGTCACCCTATCCTGCAGCTTGGACAGAATTGTCGGCAGATGGTAAGGTTCAGGAAATGAAGATCTTCGCAGCATCGAAAGAGTTCTGCACCCATCAATATGCTGTAGGAACGTTGTTGACTGACCATAAGACATATTTGAAAGTAGCCTTG
>CAMVLL010000136.1 GCA_947168315.1 uncultured Bacteroidota bacterium
GGAGAGGACCGTATGACTCGCTTGACCAAGGATGAGCAATATACCCTGATGACTTAGCCCCTAACTTTTTATCATCGAACGATTTCTAGAAGATAATCTTATAAAGTACAGAACAATGAGGTTTCAATGTTTCCTTAAACTTCGTGATGTCTTTGACTTCACGTGTTTCACCGGTCCACATGTTCACAATCTTTACATTGGAGTTCAATCCATTCTGAGTCAAATCGTACTCGAATACGGCATCTTTGTCATCCTGGAGGTTGAACAAAGCAGCATAGGCCTCACCGGCACTCTCGTTCATTGAGACAATCCTGTACTTCAGGTCATCTTCTGATGAATACTCAATCACCTTTCCTTCGCGATGCATCTTCAGTACGTCCTTGTTGGTCAATAAAGAAAGGGTGAACTCATCCATGCTTGGCAGGTCGCCACCGAACATCAACGGAGAACGCAGGATGGTGAACAGTGTCATCAGGGTATATTGCTCATCCTTGGTCAAGCGAGTCATACGGTCCTCTCCACGTTCACCACGAATAGAGATACGTCCCAAAGGAATCATGTCGCAATCCGGCCAACTGCCCACATAGTTATTAGGATACCAGTCCTCTGCCACCTTCATCAGATGAGGAATGTCCTTCCATACATCCCAAACATCATCCACCAGGCGCCACATGTTGGCATGGCTGCTTACGTGAGCGGCAGCCTCCACCGGAGTCTTTCCAGGTGAGGTACTGAACACAATCGGACGGCCACATTGGTCGATGGCCTTGCGAAGCATCTCTACTTCTTCTTGATGATAAGGACGTGACAAGTCGTCCACCTTGATAAAGTCGACACCCCAACTTGCATATAAGTCAATGATGGAGTTGTAATACTCCTGTGCACCTGGCTTTCCAGCCACAACAGTATAGTTGTCGCGCAACCACTCGCACTGTCCTTCAGAAGAATAAATCTGGTCGGCAGTCACCTTCGTACCCTTGATAGGTAATTTCTTTTCGACGGCCTCCTTTGGTACGCCACGCATGATATGAATACCGAACTTCAGTCCCTTCTCATGCACATAGGCAGCCAGTTCCTTGAAGCCCTTGCCGTCGGCAGCCGATGGGAAGCGGTTCACTGCCGGCTGATAGCGTCCGTATTCATCCAGGACATATCTTGGATCCGTTTGATTGTAGCCACCTGCCTTGTCGTTCTCGACAAACCAACGTATATCCACCACAACATATTTCCATCCGTATTCCTTGAGGTTGGCTGCCATATAATCAGCATTCGCCTTTACCTCATCTTCTATGACTGTTGGGCCATAGCAATCCCAACTGTTCCATCCCATAGGAGGGGTCTTTGCCCATTCCTTAAACTCTCCTTCCGCAAAGGTCGGCTTCACTTCAGCTTTTTTGCAGGAAGCCATCAAGACCATTGCCAACGATAACGTAAATAAAACCTTTCTCATATTATAACTATTAGTGATTATCTTCTGTTCACGCATATATCAAGGTCGAGAGGACACGTTCGTCGAACTTCTCATTGGCCACCTCCAACAATTCTTTCGAGGTGATATCCTGAATCCGACGATAGATTTCCTCCGGCTCATCGTAGCGGTTGTAATGCAGGAAAATCTTTCCTGCCTCGAGTGCATTGTTCTCGAAGTTATCACCAGCCACACCCAGCTGTCCGATAATCTGCTTCTTCACGGCAGCCAGTTGGGAGGAAGTCAACTCCTGTTCTCTCAACTTTTTCAGTTCCTTATATGTCAGTTCGATACAAGCGTCCACATCCTTTGGGTCGCAGCCAAAATAAATCGTGAAGATACCCGTGTCGGTATACGAAGTCACATTGGCCTCCACGTTATACACCAGTCCTCTTTTCTCACGAAGCGACAAGTTAAGACGACTATTCATGCCCGGTCCGCCCAAGATATTGTTCAAGACAAACAAAGCACTTTGATGCTTATTCTTTGCCTCAAAGCCACGACATCCGATTACTACATGTGCCTGATGCGTATCCCGGTGGTTTACCACCTGCTGAGGCTCGTAAGCAGGTACTGGAACACGATTGTATTTCTGTGTTTCCATGCTTAGATCAGCTGTCAATTTTTCGATGGCACGAATGATTTTCTCGAACCTATACTTCCCTTGGACAAAGAAAATGGCGTTGTCGGGACGATAGTAACGACGTACGAACTTCAAGGCACAATCAGTGGTGAACAGCCTCAACTGTTCCGGTTTACCCAAGATATTCCTTCCGAGCGGATGACCTTTAAATAACAGCTCTTCGAAATCATCGAAGATCAGTTCGGCAGGTGTATCCTCGTAACTCTGTATTTCATCGATGATCACTTCCACCTCTTTGTCGATCTCATGTTGAGGGAAGGTGCTATGGAACACGATATCCGTCAGCAGTTCCGCAGCCCTGTTGAAATGCTCATTCAAGAATACACTATAGATCACCGTCTCCTCTTTGGCAGTGAAGGCATCCAGATTGCCTCCTACATGTTCCATACGGTTCAAAATATGCCAAGGACGACGTCTGGTTGTACCCTTGAAAATGTTATGCTCGACAAAATGAGCCATCCCTTGTTCCTCCGGATACTCATCACGCGTTCCAGCATCCACAACGTATCCGCAATAAGTCACGTCGGACACACTTGGTATATGTATAATTCGTAATCCGTTCGGTAAACAACAAGAATGAAATGCCATTTCGTTAGTTTTTCAAATTGGTACAACAAAAATACAATAAAACTTCTTGTGTTTCATGAAAAACTGAGGAATTTACTTTATATTTGTAGAACAAACTAAAACGAGATATGGAAAATATTGGCATTTTTTGTTCAGCATCCAATAATATCGACCCTGTTTTCTTCCGCCATGCCTGCGAGTTAGGCAAGTGGATGGGAGAAAATAAGAAGACGCTGATTTACGGTGGAGCCAACCTAGGCCTTATGGATTGTGTGTCACGCACGGCAAAGGCCCATGGCTCAAAGATTATTGGGGTTGTTCCTACCCGAATACATGAAATGGGTTGGGCAAGTGCTTTCGTTGACGAGATGATTCCTTGCAAGAGTCTGACCGACAGGAAAGATATTATGCTTAAACGCTCGGACGTGTTGGTAGCCCTGCCCGGTGGAATAGGAACATTGGATGAGGTTTTCCATGTTATGGCAGCATCCTCTATGAACTATCATCATAAAAAGATTATCTTTTATAATGTTGAAGGGTTCTGGCAGGACATGATAAACTTTTTAAAACAATTAGAAACACAACATTTTGCACATCATCCGCTGGACAATTATTATGCCGTGGCTAATAATCTAGAAGAATTGACGGAACTTTTAAAATGATGTTATGGAATCAATGCAGGAATCAATACAGGAGTTGTTGAAGAAAGAAGCTGAGGCTGTTCTTCATATTCCCACCTCTGATAATTATGAGAAAGCGGTCAACCTTATCGTTGAACAGGTTCATCTGAAAAAAGGAAAGCTCGTCACAAGCGGTATGGGTAAGGCGGGACAGATCGCAATGAATATCGCCACGACTTTCTGTTCTACCGGTATCCCATCTGTTTTCTTACACCCTAGTGAGGCTCAACATGGCGACTTAGGAATCCTTCAGGATAACGATATCTTGTTGCTGATATCCAACTCGGGTAAGACAAGAGAGATCGTAGAGCTGACACAGTTGGCCCATGTCTTGAATCCGAATCTCAAATACATTGTCATCACAGGCAACGAGGACAGTCCGCTGGCCAAAGAAGCCGATATTTGTCTGTACACCGGCCATCCAGATGAGGTGTGTGCGCTGGGAATGACACCGACAACCTCGACGACAGTCATGACTGTTATCGGCGATATTCTGGTAGTGGAGACAATGAAACGCACAGGCTTCACTATCGAGGACTATAGCAAGCGTCATCATGGAGGATATTTAGGCAAGAAAGCCCGGTTCCTTACTAATATCAAATAACGATGACTGAAGATTTCGATATACGTGCACAACAATATTCCAAGAACGAACGGGATTTTGAGAACGCCTTGCGTCCGTTAAGCTTCGAAGACTTTAGCGGACAACAAAGTGTGGTGGATAATCTCCGCATCTTCGTCAAGGCTGCCCGTCTGAGAGCAGAAGCACTTGACCATGTCCTACTGCACGGCCCTCCCGGACTTGGAAAGACAACGTTAAGCCAAATCATTGCCAACGAATTAGGCGTAGGATTTAAGGTGACTTCGGGACCGGTACTCGACAAACCAGGAGATTTGGCAGGTGTGTTGACAAGTCTGGAACCCAACGACGTACTGTTTATTGATGAGATCCATCGGCTTAGTCCGGTGGTAGAGGAATACCTATACTCTGCTATGGAGGACTATCGTATCGATATCATGATCGATAAAGGTCCGTCGGCACGAAGCATTCAATTGGAACTGAGTCCATTTACCTTGGTCGGGGCTACTACCCGCAGTGGATTGCTGACTGCTCCGCTTCGAGCCCGTTTCGGCATCAACTTACATCTGGAATATTATGACGATGATGTACTGAAGAAGATTATTCTTCGTTCAGCAAGGATCCTGAAAATCGCTTGTGAGGACAGTGCTGCCGCTGAGATAGCTTCTCGTAGCCGTGGAACGCCTCGTATCGCCAATGCCTTGCTCAGACGAGTACGCGACTTCGCACAAGTCAAAGGTTCCGGAAAGATTGACTTGGCCATTGCACGTTTCTCCTTGGAGGCATTGAATATCGACCGCTATGGGTTGGACGAAATTGACCATAAGATACTCAATACAATTATCGATAAGTTTAAAGGTG
>CAMVLL010000137.1 GCA_947168315.1 uncultured Bacteroidota bacterium
TAATTGAATATGAAACAAAAGGTGACGTGGGAAATTATTATGAAAGCCATCGTAAATATGTGGACATTCAGTTGCTTTTATCAGGTGAAGAGATAATGCAGATTGTTGATGCGAGTAAGCTTCAAGTTGCAGTTCCATATGATGTAAGCCGAGATTGTACATTATATAAACCCATAAATTGTGCGGCATCAATTATTTTAAGGCCAAATTCTATAATGGTGTTATATCCTAATGACGGTCATAGATCCATTGCTTATAATGAAACAAGTAGTAAGGTACTTAAAGTTGTTGGCAAGGTTTCAGTTGATTAGAAGCCATATAATGTTTTTTATTTTGCTAAACTTGAATTACAATACAATATACAATGCTGAAAGATAGAATCCAAATAATAGACCGTCGCCTGATACAGGACGAACGTGGTTGGTTCCTGAAAGCCATAACAGGCATGGAGGAGGAATTACCTCAGCACACCGGTGAGGTGTATCTCACCATGGGAAAACCTGGTCAGATGAAGGGAGGTCACTATCATCCTTTGGCAGTGGAATGGTTTATTATCATCGCAGGTGCTGCAACGCTGAAACTGGAAGACATCGAGACACACGAGAAGATGGAGATAAAACTCCGCTTCGAGGATGCCAAAACCGTCTTTGTCCCAAGTAATGTTGCCCATGCATTCTACAATGAATCTGACAAGGATTTTATCCTCTTGGCATATACCGACCGTCTTTACGATCCGGCAGACACAATAGCTTATAAATTATAAATATTTTAAATATGAAGTATATTAATGCTTGCATAGTAATGTATTGTCTATTCTTATTGTTTTCTTGTAGAAACAATCAAGACAACTCTCAAAATGTTACCACGGGTGCTATAGATGGTGTAGCCAGTCAAGTTAACAAAAAAGTTAAGAAGCAAAAGATAAACAAGAGTAATCTTGTCATCAAAGAGTGGAATACGGATGTTCATAGCAATACTAGAATTCTTGATCATGTTACAACCTATAATGTCGATGGACAAAAGATAGAAGAAATTGAATATAACAGTGAAGGACAGAAATGGCGTAAACGCTTCGAATACGATGTCAATGGTAATAAGACAAAAGAGGCAGTCTATGATGGTCATAATAGGCTCGTTAATGTGAAAAAGTCCGAATACAACGAGTTTGGGAAGAAGACAATCACCTATACCTATAATGCCAGAGGCACTTTAACTGCAATCAAGAACTACGAATATTTGACTCAATGATTGAGTGCTCCCACCTTTCGTTCAGCGATTCACTTGATGCTCTAAGCCCGATAACCTTAGATGAGATGGACTCTATCAAGCTTATGAATCGAATTGATTCTAAGTACTTGACGGATGAGGCTCATTTGATGGAAGTCCTAAAGGATGCTGCCCATGCCGGGTATCGGGTATTAGAGGCTGAAGGCGTGCGTATCAGTCCGTACAATTCAGTCTATTATGATACTGAAGTGCTTCGGATGTTCATGGATCACCATAACCGGCGTCTCGTGCGTCAGAAGGTTCGGACAAGAGAATACGTCAACTCTGGCGATGCGTTTCTGGAGATTAAGAGGAAAAATAACAAGGGACGAACAAATAAAAAACGCATTGGTATTCCCAATACAGAATTGTTAGACTTTAGTTCGGATATCAAGGCTTGTGAATACGTCGCTGAAAAATCTTGGTTTCATGCGTATGAGTTAAAACCAGTATTGTCAACACGGTTTTCACGTATTACACTTGTCAATCCGGCCAAGACGGAAAGGTTGACCATTGATACAAACCTTTTGTTCCATAACTACCGTACAGAACAAGATGCAACACTTTACGATGCCGTTATTATTGAGCTTAAACAAGATGGCCGTACTGAAAGTCAGATGAAAGGTATATTACTCGACCATCGGGTAAAATCGATGCGAATTAGTAAATACTGCATAGCTGTAACTCTTACGGACAAAAATGCCCGGTCAGGACGTTTCAAAACAAAGGTTAGAACAATAGAGAAAACGATTAATAAAAAAATCAACATACAATGATTCTATTACAAGCATTAGGAGATTACAATCTCGCAGACGAAGATTTCATGAACATTCAGACAATCACAGATGCTGTGATGACCACCGGGCAACAGTTGTCTGAATTAGGAATTAGGTTCTTTTTAAATCTGTTTATTTGTTGGGTTCTTGTCCACTTCTTCTACTACAAGAAGAGCAAAAGGCGTGATTATTATTTCACATACCTTGTGTTCTCATCATCCATGTTGCTATTGCTTTACATCATGGGTAATGTAGAAATTGGTGTTGGGCTTACGTTGGGCTTATTTGCCATATTTGGCGTTATCCGATACAGGACAGAAACGGTCCCTATCCGGGAGATGACCTATCTGTTTGTTATCATTGCCCTTGCAGCAGTAAATGGTCTGGCTCCTATTTATCGCCTTGTTGGTGCAGCTGGAAACGCACCTCACTATGAACTGAACGTTGGAGGAACAGGTGCAACAGTGCTGGCAAATCTGCTAATGGTCATCCTCATTTTTGTTCTGGAAAGCGAGAAATTATTGAAACACACATCTACGAAACTCGTGCTCTATGACCGTATTGAGAATATTGTACCAGATAGATATGATGAGTTGCACGAGGATCTGAAGAATCGTGTAGGTGTGGATGCTGACAATCTTGAGGTAGGGTACGTGGATCTGCTGAAGGATGCTGCTTTTGTGAAGATGTACTATACACTCAAAAAAGGTCAGACGGCTACTATTGATACGCTTACAAAGCCCAAAGATTTTGTAAAGCAGTAGGTCGTTTGTATTAGGATGAATTAGATTGGTAGCAGTAAAAGACTCACCATAATGAAGCATATACTCAGAAAAGTCGTTTTATGGGGCTTTATATCGGTTGTAACTGTCCTTTTTGTTCAGATAGTTTATATCCGATTGAGAGATAATTATAGGTATAATTATTGCCAGAATTTTTGTTTTGAGTATTTGGATGATTCAGAATTTACCATTCATCCTTTTTATTCAAGAGAGAAAGAAGAATTCATCGTTGTTCTTCCTCAATATTGGGACGCAAAGGATGTTGTTGCTAAAGTTGAAGGGAAGTTGACCCCCATCAATTGGGTAAACGATGAAATGATTGAGGTTCAAGGGAAGGGTAAGCTATTATTATTTAGGACTCGGCAGAATACGCTATTTGTGAACACCGAATCAGGTTCGATGGAACAAATAGATGCGAGTGTAGATAAGTCTTGGAAGGAATCTGGTTCGATAAAGGTCGTGGACAATAATGGCAGAATTGATTATTGTAATGACTTTGAATCCATTCATGGTCGAGGCGGTTCTACCTGGTTGTCAACTATAAAGAAAGCATACAATCTTAATACAGGGTCCCGAGTCAGTTTATTGGGAATGCGAGAGGGCAAAAAATGGTGTCTTCTCGCCAACAGCCAGGATCGTACGAATGCCAAGAATTACATAGCCTATTATTTTGCTAAAGAACTACAAATGCCATTTGCGGTTGATCAGCAATATGTTTCCTTATACCTAAATGGGAATTATAATGGCTTGTATTTGCTAACAAACAGCATTAAAGATAATAAACGTGATTTCGACTATTTAGTTCGTCTTGTCCGTCCGGGTGAACCCAATATGGATAATATGGTAGAATTAGAAGTGGGGGAGCGAGTTGAGATTGAACGACCCAAAAAAGATTATGATTTGAGCGCAGAGTGTATCAAGAATGATTTTAATACACTGATAACTAACATTCGGGAAGACAATCAAGAGTGGATGGAGATGCTAGATGTTCGTTCTTTCGCTATGAACTATTTAATGAATGATTTTTTTCTAAATGATGACTATGGAAACTTTTACATATATAAAGATGCAGCAAATGGTATATTAAGGGCCTCCAGTATTTGGGACTTTGACCATACAATGGGAGCGTCCGTCGATAATCACCGTTCCATGGCAAATTATCCCAATATGTATGTACATCGTAGAGGTTATGAAGTAGATGGTTGGGAGGACGGATATCATGGTTTGATTAGTTTGTTAAATAATCAATCAGAGTTTAAGACTTCGATGAATGAAATCTTTGTATCGGAATTAAGCCCTTTATTCGAACAATTCTTCGAAGGGGATGGTTTTGAAAAACTAAGAGATATGCTCGAACACGAAAATATGATTGATTACATAAGATGGTATCCGGGAGGTGGTCAGGTTAAAGTAGATTACTTACGTTCTCTTATGGAGTTAAGATATGCCTTTTATAGTGTAGATTATAATCAAGAGGATTCTGCACCAGTATACACATTAACAGCAAAAAATCATTTCCCGGATGATAACAATACGAGGGTATATGAGTTTCGGGTTAAGAAAGGAGATATGTTTGAACCTCCCTTATGGCCGTCTACTAAGAGAATCGATTTCTATGGATGGAAAGATGATGATGGAAATGATTTGACCAATGGATTTGTAGCAGTGTCGGATACTACAATGTATGCACAGTGGAAGACAAATTCCTATGTCCCCACACTGGGACCTGCACTTAGGAAGTGGCTTAAGTACCTATTTATTGGAGAATATTAAGATAAACAATAGCAATTACATTATGAAAGTAGTTCTTTTAGCTGGTGGTTTCGGAACCCGCATTTCCGAGGAATCCGCCTTCAAGCCGAAGCCTATGATTGAGATAGGCGGTATGCCTATCTTGTGGCATATCATGAAAGAATATGCCTACTATGGTCACAATGAATTCATCATCTGTGCAGGCTACAAAC
>CAMVLL010000138.1 GCA_947168315.1 uncultured Bacteroidota bacterium
CAATTTAATTCACAAAAAGAAAATGAAACGGTTAAAGAACACTACCGTGCTCTCTCTTTTTGTGCCAATGCTGTGCAAGTTGTACAAAGAAAGCTGAGACTGAGCTGCCAAAAGATGAGCTTTGGCAACTCTACCGTACTGCCTATAAGCAGTACCAGTCTGAGGTCATCAATGACGAGAAAGATTATTCTCGTTATGTGAATGATTTCATCTACTATCACCTTCCATGTACTAGCATTCGTGAAGCCGACATCAGACTTCATGTCATGCATGTGTTCTCCCTAAAGGAACTTCTGGAAGAACGTTATGATCTTGTGGATGCCTTCTTCTCGAAAGACAGTTTTGAGGAGAAGGACTTTCTCCTAATGGATTACTTGTTCAATAAAGGCAAGAGTCTCGATGAGCCAGAACCTGTGTATCTGGCTCATTTTAGTGATAATCAGATACACATCATAACAGATTTCGTCTCTTCAACAAGCCTGTTCAAGTCGGAAGTTACAGAAAACGACATCAAAGACCTCTTTGAATGTAAGTTATCAGTCCCTCTTCAGGCAAGGGTCAACAGACATGTGGCTATCTTCTTTGGCAAACTTCGCGACCATGGTCTTCTTCCTTATTCATGGCAAATGATTATGGAAAGCCACAAATTGGTATCATCTTCAGTCAGCAACAAGCCTCTGCGAGCAAGTCAACTGCGCTGCGGGTTATCGCAAGCAAGAGTTGCGAATCTTCGAAAGATGCCGAATTCTAACATACTTGACGATGGTATTGGCTTTTATGACAGCTGCGACATATTCATACAAAAGCTGAAAGAATATCTATAAAATGCAAGCAATCCTATTATATACAAATAGGGGAACTATATAACAACTATATACAAAATCCTATATAGCTGAGATACGCACACTTATGATTATCGAGGGCTACCTTTGCAGCAGAATTCATTCTTGCACGGAGGTAGTCCCTCCTAAACATTGCAATTAATCATAAGACATATGGACAACAAATCAGTACTCCAATTTGGTGACCAAACTGTTAGTTTTGAACAGTTCGTTGACTCATTAGCAACAAAGGTTGCTTTACGAATGCATCAAATAGAGAAAGGCCAATTTGAAATTAGTCAAAGACAAGCATACAAAATGTTTGGAAAGTCAGACGTTCAACGATGGATTAAGAATGGGAAGTTAGAGCCAGTTAGAATATCACCAGGCAAGAAGCGGTATAGGCTCATGGATTTGCAACAACTGGCAAACATTCAGCAGAACTATATATTGTAAAAGAACGTTGCATAAAAAACTCAGATATGGCGCAAAGCTATACCTGAGTTTTTTTATATACTTGCAAATCCTATGGATTCACCCTTATCGAACAATCCTTTGATACATTTGTGTAAGATTCTTATCTACATTGGTAACCTTGAACTGGACACGGGCATTCTTGATTTTCTTAGGAAGTAGGGTTGTCAGTTTATCCATAATCTGATCAACATTGCTGAAGCCCGTATCTTCCAAAGCACAAACCTTTTTACCCATCACAAAAGCCTCTGCACGGATGTTGTTGTACTTGGATATTCTCTCGAATGTCTTATCTTCTTTCTCGACAAACTTTGATTCTTTGTCAGTAAAGAAAATAAAATCAATAACCTTCTCGTTTAGAATCCAAGCTGGTGTAAAATCAACCTGAACATATACCTTAGCCATTTTGTTTGTCGAATGGTTAAGCCCAAAGTCAACCTCATTCATGGTTGCACCACATTCATTCTGAGCAATGGTTGCCCAACTGTGACGGAATGCGTATAAAGAGGCTTTGAAGTCTGGGTCAACTTTTTCCCAAATCTGTTTAATGCCGATGTTCACATTTGCACAGAAGGAATCAGAGGTGGACAAGCGGTCATGAAAGTTAAACAGCCAAGGAGATTTTGGTTTCTGGGAAAGGTATTTTTCAAAAGTAGGCTTCAAGAACTCTGGCACACGCACCTCGAAGTAACCTCTATCTGAACGACTCATTCTAGTTTTTTGGCGTTCATAGTGGAAGATACCATTCACATACTGATCTTTTTTGGCATTGAAGATGTCAACTGCATTAAGCCCGCACATGCAAAATGATATTAGAGCTACATCTTGACCAACCTCCATAAGAGGATGGGTGAATCTGCTCCTGTCTGGTACTACATTGAAAAACTTGCGTAACATACTTGCCGAAATAGCTCGTTTCACTGGTATGTCACTTCTTGGGATAACCACATTAACCCAAGGATTCTTAAGCTTTACAATTCCAAGTTCTTCGTCATTGAAATCCTTCAATGCAGCTTTATAGACTTCACGCATGCAAACAGGATATTGTTCTTTACAACGATTAGTTTCAGATAAAGACTCAATCCATCGGTTAAGAAAAGCAGATGTCAGACGAGAGAACATTATGTTGTCTGTCTCTGCAAATCTCTCCATATGGTTCAAAGCCCACTTGTAATTACGTGATGTTCGTTCCTGACCTCTACTAATCAACTTATCAATATGCTTTCTTGCATAGTCGGAGAATGAGATGTCGTTGTTGAAGTCTGTTAAATACTTCACAATCTCCGAAGTTGTCCACTTTGATGTGTCAATCTGATTAAGTTGTTTATAATAACTATCCATCAAGATAGAAGTCTGGTGGAAAACAAATGGATCGGTGATATTCTTTCTCTTATCCAATCCTTTTTCATTTACCACCCAAGAGGTCTTCACGTATGAAACCTGATTACTTTTTGTAAAGCGGATGTAAACTGGATAAAGTCCGCTCTTTGTCTTGACTCTTACTGTTGCTTTTAAGTTTACCATACTGATAAAAATTAGTGAATTATTTGTTTCTGATTATTCTCAATTTTGCAGTGCCATTTTTTAGTGTAAAACATTTGTCGATTTAGTGTAAAGCATTTGTAAAACAAACCCGTCACGGACTGCTTATTTTATGAGCAGAATGGTCAGAAAAGAAGCGAGGCAAGTACCTGTTCGCCAAGTACTTGCCTCGTATTTCACTAATTTTCAGCATCTTTCGTCTATTCCTCGACGGCTGCCTGCGCGGCAGCTAAACGAGCGATAGGTACACGGAATGGAGAACAACTTACGTAGTTCAAACCAACCTTGTGACAGAACTTAACTGATGATGGCTCACCACCGTGCTCACCACAAATACCACACTTCAGTTCAGGACGGATTGAACGACCTTTCTCAACAGCCATCGCAATTAACTGGCCGACTCCGTGTTGATCGAGAACCTGGAACGGATCTACCTTCAAGATTTTCTTCTCAAGATATACCGGCAAGAACGATGCGATATCATCACGTGAGTAACCGAATGTCATCTGAGTCAAGTCGTTTGTACCAAATGAGAAGTACTCTGCACGGGTAGCAATACGATCAGCAGTCAATGCAGCACGAGGAATCTCAATCATCGTACCAACCTTGAATGGAATCTCAACACCTTCCTCAGCAAATACTTCAGCAGCTGTTTTACGAATGATCTTTTCCTGAGCCTCAAACTCATACAAGATACCGATCAATGGAACCATGATTTCCGGCTGTGGATTAAAGCCTTCCTTCTTCAACTCACATGCTGCACCAAGGATGGCACGTGTTTGCATCTCTGTGATTTCTGGATAAGTATTACCTAAACGGCAACCACGGTGACCTAACATTGGGTTGTTCTCGCTCAAGTTAGCAACACGTTGTTTGATATACTCAACAGTTACTCCCATTTCATCAGCCATAGCTTGTTGACCTGCTTGATCATGTGGTACGAACTCATGCAAAGGAGGATCGAGCAAACGAATATTTACTGGGAATCCGTCCATTGCCTTGAAGATACCTCTAAAGTCTTCCTTCTGATAAGGCAACAACTTAGCCAATGCTTTCTCACGACCGTCTTTATCCTGTGCAAGAATCATCTCACGCATTGCCTTGATCTTCTTATTATCGAAGAACATGTGCTCTGTACGGCAAAGACCGATACCTTGTGCACCAAAAGCACGAGCAACTTCTGCATCATGTGGAGTGTCGGCGTTAGTACGAACTAACAGACGAGTATATTTGTTACACAAATCCATCAAAGCAGCGAAGTCACCTGATACTTCAGCCGGACGAGTCTGAACCATTCCTTCATAAACCTCACCGGTACTACCATTGATAGAAATGAAATCACCTTCTTTAAATACCTTACCTTCGATCTCAACAGTACGTGCTTTGTAGTTTACGTTCAATGCGCCTGCACCTGAAACGCAGCACTTACCCATACCACGTGCAACAACGGCAGCGTGAGAGGTCATACCACCACGAGCGGTCAAGATACCTTCAGCAACTGACATACCTGCCAAGTCTTCAGGGGATGTTTCCAAACGAACCATCACCACCTTGTGACCATCAGCACGCCAAGCAGCAGCATCATCAGCAAAGAATACGATCTGACCTGTTGCAGCACCCGGAGATGCAGGCAAACCACGAGTCAAAACCTTTGCACTCTTCAAAGCTTCTTTATCGAAAACAGGGTGGAGGAGTTCATCCAACTTATTCGGTTCGCAACGTTCCAAAGCAGTCTTCTCATCAATCTTACCTTCTTTCAGCAAATCCATGGCAATCTTTACCATAGCTGTACCCGTACGTTTACCGTTACGAGTCTGTAAGAACCAAAGCTTACCTTCCTGAACGGTGA
>CAMVLL010000139.1 GCA_947168315.1 uncultured Bacteroidota bacterium
TCAAAGCATTCCCTTATACCAATGGTGGCTTGTTTGAAGAGGATATAGAGATACCCCAATTTACTGAACGGATAAGAGATATTATCATTAATCATGCTAGTCAGGATTTCGATTGGAGCGAAATTTCACCGACTATCTTTGGATCTGTGTTTGAAAGCACCCTCAATCCTGAAACACGTCGAAGTGGTGGTATGCATTATACCAGTATTGAGAATATCCATAAGGTGATAGACCCGCTGTTCTTGAATGATTTACGCCAAGAGTTGGACACCATACTTGAGGAAAAGGTGGAAAGACAACGTAATCGTAAGTTAGAAGCTTATCAAGATAAACTGGCTAGCTTAACGTTCTTTGATCCTGCTTGTGGTAGTGGTAATTTTTTGACGGAAACCTTTCTAAGCTTGCGCCGTTTGGAAAATGAAGTGATACGTGAAATGTATCATGGGCAAGGTATGTTCGGTGAATTCTTGAATCCAATAAAAGTCAATATCAATCAGTTCTATGGAATCGAAATTAACGACTTTGCTGTAACTGTGGCCACGACGGCTCTTTGGATTTCAGAGGCACAGATGCTTCGTGAGACGGAGACTATTATCCGACATGACATAGACTTCCTGCCTTTAAAAAGCTACAGCAATATTACCGAAGGTAATGCGCTACGCATTGACTGGGCTTCTGTCGTACCAGTAGAGAAACTTCGATACATCTTCGGTAATCCACCGTTTGTGGGTGCAAGACTAATGAGTGATGATCAGAAGAAGGATGTAATAAGTATATTTGGAGCTAAATGGAAAAATGTTGGCAATATGGATTATGTATGCTGTTGGTATAAGAAGGCTTCAGATTTAATGAAACAGAATCCGACTGCTCGTACTGCACTTGTATCAACTAACAGTATATGTCAGGGTGAACAGGTTGCCAACTTATGGATACCACTTTTTGATGAAGGCTTACATATTGATTTTGCACATCGTACATTCCGTTGGGATAGTGAAGCATCATTAAAAGCTCACGTCCATTGTGTTATTGTTGGATTTAGTTTCAAGCATAACAGACAAGGTATCATATATGATGGTGAGCGCATAATAAATGCAACCAACATCAATGCTTATCTTACCGACGCGCCGAATGTTTTTGTCGGAAAACGTCAACACCCGATATGTGACGTTCCTGAAATAGGCATCGGTAACCTTCCTATAGATGGAGGCAACTATCTGTTCGATAAGGAGGAAATGGATAAATTCATACAAGTTGAGCCACATGCGGCATCATATTTTCACCTTTGGTATGGTGCTGTTGAATTCCTTCACCAAAAGCCACGATATTGCTTATGGCTTGGGAATTGCACTCCAGCCGAGCTACGCAAAATGCCACATTGTATGAAACGTGTCGAGAATGTACGTGAATTAAGGATAAATAGCAACAGAGCTGCCACGCGAAAACTTGCAGATGTTCCGACAAGATTCAGCACAGAGAACATGCCTAAAGGTAACTTTATAATAGTGCCTAAAGTTTCATCAGAACGCCGTCGCTATATCCCGATGGGTTTTATGTCACCTAATGTTATGGCAAGCGACCTCGTATTTCTAATCCCTAATGCCACACTCTACCATTTCGGTATGCTTGAAAGCAACGTCCATATGGCTTGGATGCGAGCTGTATGTGGCCGACTGAAAAGCGATTACCGCTACAGCAAAGATATTGTCTATAATAACTTCCCTTGGCCAAAACCAACTGAGGAACAAAAGGCAAAGATTGAGAAAACAGCCCAAGCTATATTGGATGCACGTGCTTTGTATCCTGACAGTTCATTAGCTGATTTATATGATGATCTGACTATGCCTGTAGAGCTGCGTAAAGCCCATCAAGATAATGACCGTGCGGTGATGGAAGCATACGGATGGAAAGCCAGCAGTCAGTTTACCGAAAGTATGTGTGTAGCTGAATTATTTAAACTTTATCAGGAACTGATTAAAGGAGAATAACTGCGTTTCCCATTTCTCTCATCGTATTTCCCATTTCAAATATTGAGTTTTACACCCTCATTATTCGACTTTTTGTGCTCAAAAATCAAGTTTTTGAAAGCAAAAGTCGAATTTCTGAGAGGGGTGGCTTATGTACCTACAATTTCAATCATTATTTGTTATTCTCTTACCCTTATATAGGACCTAAAATGCTAAAGAAAGTTAATTATCTTCGATTTTCTGCTGAAAAACTATGTTGAATAACATAAAATGCTTACTTTTGCATCGTGTTTTTCATGGTATTAGATTTAAGGTTAATAGAGATTGGGGGTCTGAGACAGATCTCCTTCTTTTTTTTATGCCTCTACAGCATTTATTTGCAGATATTTTCATTATTTTTACGCCGAAAAATGATGACAATATTAAAAGTATAAAGTATGAAGAAAACAATTCATTTGTTGATTGCTGCGGTAGTGGCTTTGGGCTTCCAGGCTTGTTCGCCGCAGAAACAGGCGATGACTCTGCAAGTAAAGACTCAAGCCGGTGTCGTTGAGGGTTTTGTTGAAAATGGCGTGAAGAAATTCCTTGGTGTACAGTTTGCTGAGGCTCCTGTAGGTGATTTACGATGGAAAGCTCCCCAACCGGTGAAGCCTTGGGAAGGTGTTCGTGAGGCAAAAGCTTTCGCTGATGATCCTATGCAGCCTAATGTCTTTGGAGACATGAACTTCCGTGGTTCCGGCCGCAGTGAAGACTGTCTTTATCTGAATATCTGGACGGCCGCTAACTATGTCGATGAGGGTTTACCTGTTTTAATTTATTTCAATGGTGGTGGTTTGATGGCCGGTAGTGGTAGTGAGCCTCGTTACGATGGTACTTCTATCGCTCAACTGGGTGTGATCGGCGTGACAGCCAACTATCGTGAGGGCATCTTCGGCTTCTTCGCTCATCCAGAACTTACTGCTGAGTCTCCTTACAAGGGAAGTGGTAACTATGGATTCTTGGATCAAGTTGCTGCTATTCAGTGGGTTAAGGATAATATTGCTGCTTTTGGTGGTGATCCAAATCGTATCACAATTGTCGGTGAGTCGGCTGGCTCGTTCTCAACCTCTCTTCTGATGTGCTCCCCGCTTTCGAAAGACAACCTCGCTGGTGTGATGGGCTCGAGCGGTGCACAATTGTTACCTTATGGTGCTACGACACAGGCCGATGCTGACGCTGCTGGAAAACAGTTATTGGAGAGCAAGGGTCTGAATTCATTGGCAGAGGCTCGTGCTTTGTCGGCTGATTCGCTGCAGGCTTTGATTCCTCCACGTGGCATGGCCAGTCCGGTGTTGGATGGTTACTTCATGAAAGAGAGTGCTAACGACATTTTCGCGAAGGGTGAACAGGCACAGGTGCCATTGCTCGTAGGATGGAATTCCCAGGAAGGTACACCGATGTCTGCTTTACGCAACCAAGAGCCTACATTAGCCAATTATAAGAAGGCGATGACGGCAACGTTCGGTGACAAGACGGATGAGATTTTCGAAGCTTATGGCATTTTGACCGACGCCGACGTGCTTAGCATGAAGAGTATGAATTTGGCATCCGACCTCTTCACAGGATTCCCTACATGGAAATGGGCCGATATTCATTCCAAGACTTCCAAACAGCCTGTATATCGCTATAAATACATGCATCCGCGTCCACAGGTTTCTGCCAAGATGGGTAATAAGGTAGCTGCTTTGGCTGGTGGCGTACGCGAGAAGACAGAGGAAGAGAAGAAAGCTGAGGCAGAACGTCCGAAATTGCCGGCTGGTGCCGTACACTCTGCAGATATTGAGTATGCCATGGGTACTCTCGATACCAATGAGTTCTACGATTGGCAGGAGGAGGACTATGCTATCTCTAAGTTGTTCCTGAACTATTACGCTAACTTCTGCAAATTCGGTAATCCAAACGGTGAGGGACTGCCTACATGGACGCCTATCAATGGTCAGGAAGTGGCTCCTGTGATGTATATCGACGTGAATAGCGCTGAAAAAGCCGACGCTGCCACAGAGAATGCATACCGCACATTGGAGAAGTTCTATCTGAGTAGATAAGTATTTGTTATACAATATAAAAAGGTGCAGCATCTTCTGAAGGTGCTGCATTTTTTATGGAATAAAGTCTATTATAAATAATTTGTTCAATCCATTAATGCTACTTTTTTTCTATTTTTGTATGTACTAAAACAAATAAACCTAATGGATATGAAAATAAGAAATTGGATTATTGCTCTGTTTTGCAGTCTGTTTGTGTCTGTATGGGCAAATGATGGCGTTTATCTGGTGAATGGAAACCATCTGGTTCCCTTGAATGAGACCGATATCTCGATCGAGAAAGAGGTATTGACAATCAGTCTCGGTGACGATGGTTTCGCCTCTGTGGATGTGCGGTATGTATTCTTCAATAATGCGAACGACAAGGTGGTCTTGATGGGTTTCGAAGCTGATGCTCCCTATAACGATTTGGCTGCTATCACCCGCTCTTTCCGGCATCCGTATATCGAGGATTTTACGGTTGTCATGAACGGTGAGAAACTTTCTTTCGAGAACGCTTTGGTGGCTGTGAACAATGGTGATACGGATTTCAAACCTCTCGATTTGAATCGCTGGAAAGCTACGAAGGATGAGGACTTTGCAC
>CAMVLL010000140.1 GCA_947168315.1 uncultured Bacteroidota bacterium
GAACGAGGCATTGAACGGCAAGACTGTTTGTTGGAAAGATATCCGTATCTGCACTAAGAACGTAAAGGACTATTTGACTCCTGAGTCAAAGGCTGCCGTTCAGGTGAACAGCTCTTCCAATACCATCTCACCGAAAGAGATGGAAGAAGGCTGGACATTACTGTTCGACGGAAAGACTACCAACGGATGGAAGAGCCTGTATCGCGACGGATTTCCTGAAAAAGGATGGAGCGTGGAGGACGGTTTGCTGAAAGTGCACGACAGTGGCAGTGAAAATCCTAGTGGTGGCGACATCATCACCGTGAAGAAATATAAGAACTTTGTTTTGAAGTTCGACTTCAGAATCACAAGAGGCGCCAACAGTGGTATCAAGTACTTCATTAATCCGAATGCAGAGAAACCAATGCTTTCTTCCATCGGCTGTGAATACCAAGTTTTGGACGACAAGGTTCATCCTGATGCTGAGAAGGGCGTGGCAGGAAACCGCAAGTTAGGTTCATTATACGACCTTATTCCTGCACCAGAGACGAAGATACTCACTCCTCAGTTCAACACAGGCATGATCGTTGTAAGAGGCAATCACGTAGAGCACTGGCTGAATGGCGTGAAATTGTTAGAGTATGAGCGAAACAATCAAATGTGGAACGCGTTGGTTGCGTATAGCAAGTTCAAAGGATTCCCGAACTTCGGTAATTTTGAAGAGGGCCATATTCTTATCCAAGACCATGGTCATGAGGTGGCTTACAAGAACATCAAAATTAAAGAACTGAAATAATTCATTAAGCCCACCTCACAAGGGTGGGCTTCTTTTTATGTCTTCGCCCTTCAACCATATTTTCAAGGACAGTCCATCAGGTGATCATCTCTTCTATGCCTGGTTCTCATCGATGCATACCCGCATCGACCTCATCTTTTATGGGAAAGAAAACGAGGACTTTTATCTTGCGACCACACAATCCATTCAACAGATATTGGATAATCTGGAACAAACAGGCAACTACTTTGATCCTTCAAGCGAGTTAAGCCTCATCAACCGAATGGCAAACATTAAGCCCATACAAGTCAGCAATCATCTTTATCATATAATCAAGCTTTGTCAGACTTTCAACACACAGACATTGGGCTGCTTCGACATCGCCATTAACTCACCCGACTACGAACAGGGATTACTCGATGCTGTTCTTCTTTCAGAAGAGAGCCATACCGTCTTCTTCGAAAAAGCGAACATTCTCCTCGACCTGTCTGGCATACTAAAAGGATATGCCTTGGATTGTGTGAGGGATTATCTTGTCAGTGAGCACATCTCAAATGCTTTGATAAACATGGGTAACAGTTCGGTACTGGCATTAGGAGATCAGCCTCACGGGAAAGGATGGAAAATTGATTTTCAACATGGAAGTGACCATACCATCGTCCTGCATGATGAGTGTTTGACGACTTCTGGCAACAACACCAATGAGCGTAAACATATTATCTCTCCCTTCACCCACTCCTATGTCGAGGGGAAGAGAGAGATTGCTGTTGTCACTGAGAGCGGTGCCTTAGGTGAGGCACTGTCAACAGGATTATTCGTTGCAAATGTTGCTCAACGCATGTCCATACTGGAACATCTGCCTATCCATGCCATTTACGAGCAATAAACCTTCGATATGATTATACTATAATTATTCGGCTTATTGTTTTACAAGTGTGACACCAGAGTTGTTTGTTGATGATCCGTTAAATGTTCCCGTATTCTGTGAAGTATAATACAATGTCATGGACTGTTGTGTCGTTTTAGACCTATCCGTCCATTGACTTCCACAATAGACTCTAGTCAAAGGGAGTTTTGTACACTTCGTTATGTCCACAGTCTTCAACAG
The DNA here is from genome assembly GCA_947168315.1 of uncultured Bacteroidota bacterium. GTDB lineage: Bacteria > Bacteroidota > Bacteroidia > Bacteroidales > Bacteroidaceae > Phocaeicola. The sequence continues at coordinate 1,863 of CAMVLL010000140.1, forward strand.
ATTATTATGGCAAGTCAATCCCCAGTACAACTCGGTATTGGTTGAAAGATTCAAGGATTCCAATTGGTTCCAACCGCAATTCAGAAGGCTTAATTTGGTACATCCATTAACATTCAACGAAGTCAAGAGCCCAATACCACCACTTGCATAATCACTCGGATAACAATTCAATTCGTCAAGGCTAGTACAACCGGAAACATCCAAGACAGATAACCCTATACCATTTATACTCGTATCGATGGTCAAGCTAGTGATTTTATTACTTCCACCACAATACAATATATTTAGATTTTTATTTTTATCTACATTTAATGTGGCCAATTGGTTATTGGAGCAATACAGTTTATTTAATGCCGTATTGTTTGAGACATCCAACGAGGTCAACTTATTGTTGTCGCAATACAATTCCGACATTACCGTACATTGCGAGACATCCAATGAGGACAACTGGTTGGAGGAACACATCAAATAATACATACTCTGACTGTTCGAAAGATCCAAAGAAGTCAACTGGTTGGAGGAGCATTCCAAATAATATATATACGGATTACTCGAAAGATTCAATGAAGTCAACTGATTAGAATTACATTCCAACCATATCAACAACGTATTATTCGAAAGATCCAATGAAGTCAGCTGATTAGAATAACACGTCAAGTTTCCCAACATCGTATTATTTGAGACATTCAATGAAGTCAACCGATTAGAGTAGCAAAACAACTGTTCCAAATACACACTTTTGGAGACATCCAACGAAGTCAATTTATTCGAACTACAGTTCAAGCTTGTCAACATTCTATTATTAGAGACAACCAATGAAGTCAACTGATTGGAGTTGCAAGACAATTCTACCAATTTAGGATTGTATGAGACATCTAACGAACTCAGATAATTGCTGTAGCACCTCAACTGAGTTAATTCCGGATTGTTCAACAAACATAATGAAGACAACTCATTATTATAGCAATGCAACTTGGTCAGTTTTTTATTGTTTGATACATCCAAGGAGGTAATATCATTATCATTACAATACAACTCTTCCAGATTGATGAAATAGCCTATCTCATCACAAACCGTCGGATCATTCTTTTCAGAAACATCTATACTAGTCACTTGCAGAATTCTTTCATGGTTTGTCCTAACATTCACATTACCATTGACTGCAACAGCACTCAATCCAGCTGCTTCTATCAATTTCGCATTATGAATATATGCATCATCCAAAGAACCTGCATCTACATAATAAGCCTTGCCTGCTTCAAAGTTCTTCCCTCTAAATGTAGTTCTCTGTGCAGTTCCATCATCAGAATTAAAGACTAAGGTCAATAACTTTCCATCAAGGTCGGTCGGTGGGAGCATTATGTAAAAAGTAAAAAATTCACCCCTAGAATCCTTATCCAATTCAAAATCAAGATTGATCGTTTTCGACTTGACTGTTGGCGTATAGACAGGATTCGTACCAGACAAATCTAGAGTTCCTTTTATGCCAAATACTTCGTCCGAGGCCGTCAATGAACAGTAACGTGTAGTCATACCACTATTAATATAAACTTTGATTTTCAGGATGGCCGAAAGACGTTGCATCGTAAACTTCACTGCTCCGTCCTTGGGCTTCATGGCACCCGTAGCCATATAGTCGTAATCCATAAAGTTGCTTGACGTCTGACCGGTATAATCGAGAGAGAGCGTTTTAATATCTCTTTCGTAATTGTCTTTCTTATATGGGAAAAAGGCCGCATACTTCTCGCTTGTTTTTATAGCCCAGCCCCCTCCATCGAATACAGCCGTATTCTTTTGGATGTTCTCAGCATGAATGGGGAACGAAAGCGGACGACCTGTCATCGGCACTACGCCAATAGCATCGTCTTCTTGCCAAACGAACTTCAGTTCCGTATCGTCATCTATTAGTTTCGAACGTGTCATCGCATCAGCGATCTCAATATCCGGAACTGTCATGCTGATATAGTCGACGGAACCACCTTCCCCAGTAGGTACAACCTCCGACTGAGGTACAATAGCATCTTCCGAGCAAGCAACCAGCAACGCAAGGAAGCAAATGAATAACAGATGTTTGAGAGATTTCATAATGTATCTTGTTTTATTTATTTGTCGCAGAACTATTGGAAATGCAATTTAGTGAAAATATGTTGAATCATTGCACTCCAAAAGTTAAAGAACCTTAAACAACTAAAAACATGGTGTAAAAACATCTCGTTCCTTTCATTCTATTAGCCATATCAAATTTAATCTTGTCAAGTAATCTTAGTTGGAATCTCAATAAAATATTCTGGGCTTTCAAAACTCGATGTTTCATTTCAGAAACTTGATGTTTGACTGTAGAAACTCAGTTTTTGGCCTCAAAAACTCGAATTCTGAAAAGAAAAATACGATAGTAGAATGTTTTTATCGAAATTCTGTAGGGGCCTAGCTTGTCTAGGCCCGTGAAAACTATATGCCAACGGTACGACACAAGGTCGTCCCCTACAGTTTGTTTTCCCGTTCCCGTTATCGTTCTCGTTCCCGTTATCGTTCCCGTCAATACTCCCTATGCACTTAAATTAAAAAATAGCCTTCACCTTCACCGATTTTATAATTTATTTGTAATCAAGCAATTGCAAAGTCAGAAAAATCAAAAAGGTGAACCCTTAGGGTTCACCAGGCCGAAAATCCACATTTTAC
>CAMVLL010000141.1 GCA_947168315.1 uncultured Bacteroidota bacterium
AGTATTTATCTTATGGGGATCGTATGCTCAGCGTAAGGGAGCGTTCATTGATGAAAGTAAGCAGTTAGTCTTGAGATCTGCGCATCCTTCACCTTTATCTGCTTATAAAGGTTTCTTTGGAAACCATCAGTTTAGTCGTGCAAACGCGTACCTCCAGCAATATGGCAAGACTCCTATTATTTGGTGAATGAAAAAGGTCAAGAGTTGTTTGAGAGACTCTTGACCTTTTTTATTTTATGAAATCTGAATATTATAATTAAATAAGGTGCATACCTAACTTTTCACATTCTTTCCTCATCTCCGCTGGCCAGATGCTTGCCTGGATTTCTCCGATATGTCCTTTCCGAAGGAAAAGCATACACAGACGTGACTGACCGATACCGCCACCGATACTGAGCGGAAGTTCTCCAGCGAGCAGTTTCTGGTGGAAATAGAGATGTTCACGTTCTTCTTTTCCACTCAATTTCAGTTGGTAAAGAAGGGCTTTTTCGTCAACACGAATACCCATTGACGAGATTTCCATGGCTCGATCAAGGATGTGATCCCATACCAATAAGTCACCGTTCAGGCCAGGAAGTCCGGTTGGAGGGTCGATTGTTGTATAATCATCGTAGTCAGGAGCACGCAAGTCATGTACTTTGCCATCACCTAGCTTACATCCAATGCCGATGATGAAGACAGAACCTAATTCTTTGGTGATTTTGTTTTCTCTTTCCTTTGGGGTAAGGTCAGGATAGCGTTTTCGCAACTCTTCTGCGTGTATGAAATGAATGTCGTGGGCTAAAAAAGACTTGATTTGTGGATATGCTTCGCACACCATGAATTCTGTTCTTCGCATTGCCGCATAGATGCGTGTGACAATCTGTTTCAAAAACTCAGTTGTTCGCTGTTCACGGGTGATCGAACGTTCCCAGTCCCATTGGTCCACATATAAGGAGTGAAGATTTCCTAATTCTTCGTCTGCACGTATTGCATTCATGTCGGTATAAATGCCGTAACCTGGAGCAATCTGATATTCAGCTAACGTCAATCGTTTCCATTTTGCCAAGGAATGAACAACTTCTGCTTGTGCGTCGCCTAAATCTTTGATAGGGAAGGATACAGGGCGTTCCTTTCCACTCAAGTCATCGTTTATACCCATTCCTTTCAAGACAAAGAGTGGGGCAGTAACACGTCGTAGTCGTAATTCAGAGGATAGGTTAACTTGAAAGAAGTCCTTTATTTGTTTAATTCCTAATTCTGTCTGCTTCATATCAAGCAGTTGTTTGTAATCCTTAGGTTTTATCAGATAGCTCATGACAATTATTGCTTTGAATATTTAAATTGTTTGCAAATATATAAATAATTTGTAAAGTTGTAAAGAAATTAATGAAAAAATAATCATTTTGTTTTGTAAAAATTGAAAAATAATATCAAAATAACATCAGTTTGTAGTAAATGATAATCTCATAGCGAATTACTGGTTGAGAGTTTTTTCTTTTAGTCTTTCCCTGATTTGTTTTGACAATAATAAATTTTTTATAATTTTACGAAATCAATAAAATAGCGGTATACTTGATGTAGTCGATGCCGCTTTTATTTTTACACGTATTAATATGAAGAAAACATTTCTTTTCGTTTTAGTCCTGCTGACAGCGCTTCAACCGTTGAAAGCAGATGAAGGTATGTGGTTGCCGCTTCTGATTTCTAATCGTATTGGTGATATGCAGGCAAAAGGTTTCCGACTCACAGCTGAAGATGTGTACAGTGTTAATAAGGCCTCACTGAAAGATGCGGTTGTACTATTTGGAGGTGGTTGCACTGGTGAAGTTGTTTCACGAGACGGACTTCTCTTCACGAATCACCATTGTGGATATGGTCAGATTCAACAACACAGTAGTGTAGAGCATGATTATCTAAAAGATGGTTTTTGGGCCATGAATAAGGATGAAGAATTGCCTAATCCGGGTTTGACTGTCAGTTTCTTACAGCGGATGGAAGAAGTTACCGAGCAGGTTTTGAAAGGTTATCAGCCTTCAATGTCCGAAACACAGCGTGATTCTGTCGTTCGAGTAAATTCCGCCGCAATCACAAAATCCATTAATGATCCTGAAAAGGGTATTCGTTCCAGTGTAGAAGGCCTTTATTATGCCAATCAATATTTCCTATTCGTTTATAAGATATACTCCGATGTTCGTTTGGTCGGTGCTCCTCCTTCTTCCATCGGTAAGTTTGGTGGTGACACCGACAACTGGATGTGGCCTCGCCATACGGGTGATTTTGCTATTTTCCGTATTTACGCGAATAAAGATAATGAACCTGCTGAATATTCGAAGGATAATGTTCCTTATAAACCGAAACGTTACTTTACTATTTCTCGTAAAGGTGTGAAGGAGGGTGACTTCACTTTCGTCTATGGTTGTCCGGGCAGTACCAAAGAATATGTGACTTCTGATGAGGTTCGTTATATTGGCAATGTATCAGATCCTGAGAAAATAGCTCTTCGAACCCAACGTCTTGATATTCAGAAGAAATATATGTCACAAGATCAAGCTGTCCGCATACAGTATTCTTCCAAGAATGCCAGTGTTTCAAATGCTTGGAAGAAATGGCAAGGAGAAGCAAAAGGTCTTGCTCGTCGTAAGACTGTGGATTCTAAGATTGCCTTCGAACAGGATTTCCGTAATTGGTCAAAAAACAACCAGTATAATGGTCTCTTGGACCAGTTGTCATCCCTCTATGAACAACGTAATCCATACTTCCGAGCTTCTGAGTACTATAATGAGACCGTTTCGACCATTGAACTTCTCACATTTGCTAATCGAATATATACGGCATTGGAGGCAGGTAATCCTATTTCAGAGATTGCAGAACGTTTCTATAAAGATTATTATCAGCCAATCGACGAAGAAACGTTTGTTGCTATGATGCAAGCATTCGACAAACAGATGAGTTCAGAGTTCAAACCATCATATTTTACGGAAAAACTATCCAAATACGGCAGTATTGAAGCTTGGCGTAATGACCTTTATGCTCATTCACTGTTCACCGACAAAAATAAGGTGTTGAAACTAACAAAAGAAGAATTGTCCAAATTGGATGCGGACCCTGCATATGAGATGTATAAGGCTTTCAACCAATGGTATAGAAAAGATATCCAACCACCTATCAGTAGAATCTCGCGTGATATCTATCTTGCTTACAGAAAATATATGAAAGCCCAAATGGAATTTCAGCCAGATAAGGCATTCTATCCGGATGCAAACTTGACTTTACGCGTAGCCTATGGTAAAGTTGCCGGTTACAGTCCTTCAGATGCGGTTTATTATTCACCGGTATCTACACTTAAGGGTATTATCGAAAAAGATGATCCGAATATCTTCGACTATAACATTCCACAAACATTACGGGATATCTATGCTGAAGGAGGTCATGACGACCAACCTGTCTGCTTCCTCGCAACAAACCATACGTCTGGCGGTAATTCGGGAAGTCCTGTAATCAATGCCGATGGTGAACTGATTGGCATAAATTTCGACCGCGTGTGGGAAGGAACGATGAGTGACTTAGCTTTTGACCCGGATTTCTGTCGAAACATCTCTTTGGATATCAGATATCTACTCTTTGTTGTTGATAAGATAGGTCATGCAAAATGGCTTCTCGACGAGATGTCGTTCGCTGACTAATAAAGATAATCCGTAACAAAAATAATTGTTACGGATTTTTTTTATTATGTATGTTTGAATCAGTCGATGATACGCTATCCTTGCTTTAAAAGTTTTGATTTTATTAGGTTGAAGGAAATATTATTCGTACTTTTGCAACGGTTTGTTCAGGCACCCCTAGTTCAATGGATAGAATATCGGATTCCGGTTCCGACGATATGAGTTCGATTCTCATGGGGTGTACTATAAGTCTCATAACTTTCTTTTAATTAGATAGTTATGGGATTTTTGTTTTGTCCTTCTTTGTTTTATCCTGCAGAAAATACAACCTTGTGTTTGCCCAGTCTAAACCAGGCTTTTCATTTATCGAGTTTTTGATTTCAATTTCACGGTTTTTCTCTATCCATTATCGAGTTTTCGCGTGAAAATATCGAGTTTTTGAAGCCGAAAATCGAGTTTCTGAAGCCGAAATTCAAGTTTCTGAAACCCAACACCA
>CAMVLL010000142.1 GCA_947168315.1 uncultured Bacteroidota bacterium
AATCTTTTCATGCAATATGGCGAGAATGATCCGGTATTGTTTGCAAAAGATGTACCGGATAACAACTATGGCACTACCATTGAGAAGTGGAACGATGCTGTTATTTCAACTGGTGCTCCTGAGGCAACGGCAGCCGATGTGAAAATCATCGTTTCTGCTTACTCTGAAGCTTATCCGGAAGGTGTTCCTTCTGCTCCAGTAAGCGTGAACATTACGACTTACAGCACGACTTATCCTGCTGTTATGTATTTGCCGGGCAGTTATCAAGGCTGGGATCCTGCAAGTTCCAAGACTATTCCTTTGAGTACATTCGCAAAGGGTTACTACGAAGCATTCTTTAACCTTGAAAACGCAGATGGTGGTGACACTAAATTCAAGTTCTCACCAGTTCCTGCATGGGAAAACGACTTCGGATTTGAAGAGGTTAACGTTTCAACTGATAAAGGATTTGCTGTCGTATCTAGCAATGTAATCGGTTCTTCTGATATCGCTGTTCCTTCAGGATTGTACCGTATCGCTTTGAACAAGAAGATGAATACGCTGAATATGCTTCAGATTAAGACGGTCGGCTTGATTGGTGATGCTACCGTTGGTGGATGGAGCGAGGAGACCAAGATGACTCTTGACCCTGCAACCATGACCTACTCAGTTGTAACCAACTTGTTCAATGGCAAGGGCTTCAAATTCCGTATCAACGATGATTGGGACTATTCTATCGGTAATGATGGAACATTCTCTGGTGGTGACTTTAAGTTCGATAAGGAAGATGGTGAATATAAAGTGATTCTGGATGTCAGCAAACACCCGTATACCGTTAAGTTCTTAAGCACTTCTTTCCCTGAAAGATTGTATGTGCCTGGTGAATATCAAGTATGGGAACCTGCTAATGCTCCGACATTGGAGAGTGATGGTGAAGGTCACTACGAAGGTGGCATTGACCTTACTACAGGAAACGGCACTTCATATTGGAAGTTCTCGCCGAAACCAGCTTGGGACGGTGACTTCGCAGGCTCTATCGAATTGGATGAGAACGGTTATGGCGTCGGCACTTACGGTGGTGGCGGTAACATCGAAGTTCCTGATGGCTACTATTACATCAATGTAGATATGACTGAAGGGACTTTCACATTGCGAAAGATTAATGAAATTGGTATCATCGGTGGATTCGAAGATAACAACTGGTCAAGTGATGTGGCTAAGTTCACTTACGACAAGGGCAAGAACGTTTGGGTAGCAAGAAGTATTCAAATCAATGCTGGTGTGGAATTCAAGATCCGCATGAACAACGACTGGGCTTGCAACCGTGGCATAGCTGGAGAAAGCCCTGCAGTAGTTGCAACTGGAGCAAAAACTCCTGTTTACCATGATGGTCCGAACATGAAAGTGGCACAGGATGGCGTATATACCATTACATTGGATATGTCGACCAACCCGAATACTGTTTTGATTGAAAAATAAAACTCATTCATAGTAAGGCTAGTCCTGTAAAGCAGGCACTAGCCTTACTCTAAAAATGATCATCCCATGAAAAGAAAACTTTTCTTCTTTCTCTATTTATCACTGGCTATCACGTTGATGACTGCCTGTGGCGGAAAAGATGATCCTATCACTCCCACTCCGACGCCGACACCAACACCAACGCCGACACCGACTCCCGAGCCGGAGCCTACCATTACTTATGCTGATGGATATAATTTCGTGATAGATGGAAAGATTGTAAACGCTCCTGATGCGGACAAGGAGGTGACCATCGTATATAAAGCACCATCCGGTTCTCCTCTATATGGACAAAGCGGAGATATGTATCTCTATTCCGGCGTTGGACCGAAGTGGGAAGGTACTCCTTCAAGCTGGACAGACAACAACAGCAAATACAAAATGACCGCAGTCAGCGGACAGTCGAATACATGGAGTATCAAACTGTCAGCAACACTACGTGCATACTATAACATCAGTGCTGATAAATCCATCCAACTACTGAACTTGATTGTACGGACAGCCGATGGTAATAAACAAACCGGCGACTATGCCACGCTGGTGTCTGACTCGAAGAACGATTTTTCGATCAAGGATGCTACGAAACAAAAGGCGCCAATTTCGGGCGACGATATCGCAGGAATTCACATCCAGTCGAGTACTTCCGCAACCTTGGTTTTGTATGACCAAGATACCAAAGGCAAGCATAAAGATCACGCATACGTCATTGGAGAGTTCAGCAAATGGCAACTGAAAGATGCTTATCAGATGAACTATGACGAGACGAGTCACTGCTGGTGGATTACACTTACCGGACTTCCTTCTGGAAAGAACGCCTTCCAGTACTTTGTTTTTAGTTCGACTGACGGTGGCAGCTATCTGTGTGACCCATATTGCGAGGAAATTCTCGAGAATGGTGTGGATGGTAACTTCCCATCGAATGCCTCTGGCCAATATGTTTCCATATTGAACACTCAACCAGAGAAATATACATGGAAAGTGAACGACTTCAAGGTAAAGCATCCGAAGGACTTGGTCATCTATGAAATGCTGTTACGCGACTTCACCACCACCCATGATTTGGCTGGAGCGAAAGGTAAACTTTCTTACCTGAAATCGTTGGGTGTGAATGCCATTGAGTTGATGCCAGTACAGGAATTTGGCGGATCTAGCAGTTGGGGATACGATACCAGTTTCTACTTTGCACTCGACCAATCATATGGTACGTTGAAAGAATACAAAGAATTCATTGATGCTTGTCATGAAAATGGCTTTGCTGTCATTATCGACGTGGTTTATAATCACACAAATGGCAACAGCCCGTTTGCAAAGATGTATTGGAATGTGAACAACAACCGTCCATCTTCCAACAATCCTTGGCTGAATGAGGAAGCACCGCACAAAGCTTTCGTCTTTGGTATTGATTTCAACCATGAGTCACAACTGACACGAACTTTCGTGAAACGAAACATCAAATACTTGATCGAGAACTATCATATCGATGGATTCCGTTTCGACTTCACCAAAGGCTTTACGCAGAAGAAAACTACCACTGACGGCGCTTTGTCAGAATATGACGCAAAACGTGTAGAAGCCTTGAAGGACTATGTGGCTACCGCTAAGGAAGCTAAACAGGATGCTATCATCATCATGGAACACTTCGTTACAAGTGAGGAACCGACATTGGCTGAAGAAGGAGTGTTGTTCTGGAAGAACATGAACAATGCCTACTGTCAGGCAGCCATGGGTTATCAACAAGAGAGTGGTTTCACGAACCTGATTCAACAACCTTACTACATCGGTTATATGGAAAGTCATGACGAAGAGCGTATGGCTTACAAACAAGACCAATGGGGTGTTGCTAGCATCAAGGGAAATTTAGCGAACAGTATGAAACAGTTGGCAACAAATACCTCACTGTTCCTGACCGTTCCCGGTCCGAAGATGATCTGGGAATTCGGCGAGTTAGGCTATAACTACAGCATCAACAGTAATGAAAAGGGCGAAGTCAGCGATGATTATCGTACGGCACCGAACCCTATTCACTGGGAATATTACAATAATGCGAGTCGCAAGGGGTTGTATGATGTATATGCCAAATTGATGACTATCCGAAATGCGAACCCGGAACTGTTTGAAGGAAATGCAACAATGGATTGGAAAGTTACCGCAAACGATTGGAACAACGGAAGATATCTGTATCTGAAGTCAACAACAGGCAAACAGCTCGTTGTACTGGCCAATTTGAAAGAGGTAGATGTCACTATCAGCTTCCCTGCTAAAGCAGGTAAGTGGAAAGACGCAATGACAGGCAAATCCGTGACTATCAATAGTGACAAAAAAGTAGATGTGCCTGCTCATCAGTTCTTTGTGTACACTCAATTTTAGGACTCTCTGAGTTATAAAGTTAATAGTTGGAGCCGGTTGATTCAAGCAATTGAACAATCGGC
>CAMVLL010000143.1 GCA_947168315.1 uncultured Bacteroidota bacterium
CGTAGCCTGTGGAATCAACCTCGACGGAAAATCCCTGGGCAGGTCCTGACACCTCCAGGATAGAAGAAACTGTTCTCCATAGGCTTTGCCAAGAAGAAATCGAGGGCTACCGAGAACCAAATCAACATGACGGCGCAATAGAGGAACCATTTCCAAAGACGGAACTTATAGGCTCCCATCAACTTTAGTCCTGCGACGGCAAGGAAGATGATGATGAAGTAGGATGCGATACCAAAACAATTATTGATGAAAAAGTGAGAGACGTGTGCGCCACCCAAAGCTCCATAGTTCTGAACCTCGGTTGCAGTCTCAACGATTTCACCAGTCACATTCTCCACAATACTTTGGTCGGCTGCTCCTGTAAAGAAAAAGGAGGTAAAGACCAACAGGAGGTAAACGGCCAAGATCAAGAAAATGAGTCCGATAGAGAAATGTATCGTCTCACTGTTGAAGAAAGACCGAACCGAGCTCGTGGTGTTTGTGCTAGATTGTTTTGAGTTGTTTCTATTTGTTTTATCTGATTTTTTCTTTGCCATAGTCTAATAACCTTATTAATTATGCAAATGTAGTTGAAAAAGATGAATTATTAGCTGCTTTTGGCACTTTTTTCTTACCTTTGTCACCTAATTTAATGATTATGGATAATACAACAGATGTGGTATTCAGTCAAAACTCGATTGAGTTTGTGACGGTAGCGGCAGAGTTCTGTGCGTTCATGGAACGTGCAAACGATTGTAGTAAAGTGGATTTCGTGGATAAAATCTTGAAAATACTACCTCTACTGTATGTAAAAGTATCTTTACTTCCTGCTTGCGAACGTATCGGTTTTGAAGAGCCTGAATATATCGTCAATGAAGATGATTATGAATATATCCGTCGGACCATCCGCCATAAGATGGGTGCACAGGATGATTATCTGGAAGTGTTCGTGCCCGACATGGTCTATAGCGAAGAGCCTCTGACCAAGAATATATCGGAGGATTTGGCCGATATCTATCAGGATGTTAAGGATTTTATCGGTGTCTTCCGCATGGGAAATCAAGTGACGATGCATGATGCGTTGGCACGTTGTCAGGAACATTTCGAGGAATACTGGGGACAGCGTCTCGTGAATACGATGAGAGCCTTGCACGACGTGAAATATAACCAGCACGATGCCGATGAAGAGCCACTCTCTAATGAAGATGAGAATAACGAATAACTATGACAAAAATTATTAAGGATAAGCTGACAAAAGAAGAAATATCCGAGATGGATCGCGTGTTGTTCGATGGCCAGGTTGTGGTCATCGACAATATCCCTGATGCCTATAAGGCGATATCTTATCTGAAACGGCAATCCATATTGGGAATCGATACAGAGACACGTCCTTCATTCCGTTCAGGAAAGACGTATAGTATTTCTTTGTTACAATTATCGTCGGAGGATACTTGTTTCCTCTTTCGTTTGAACAAAATAGGGATACCTAAGATATTGATAGAATTTCTTAAGAATGATATTCTGAAAGTCGGTCTCTCTCTGAAGGATGATTTCATGATGTTACATCGATTAAAAACCGAGCTCGATGTGAATACGGGCAATTATATCGACCTTCAGCATTATGTGAAGAATTTTGGAATCAAAGACCAAAGTCTTCAGAAGATTTATGCAAATTTATTTGGACAAAAGATATCAAAGGCACAACGCTTGTCCAACTGGAATGCTGAGGCTTTGAGCGAGAGTCAGATGTTGTATGCCGCGACAGATGCTTGGGCTTGTCTGAGGATTTATCAACTGCTCCACGAGTTGGAACAAACCGGTGATTATGAACTGATTGTTACTCCTGAAGAGGAGCACGAAGAATTGAATGAAAATGGGTTATAAAAAGATTATATTAAAGCCAGGAAAAGAGGAATCGTTGTTGCGTTTCCATCCTTGGGTGTTCTCAGGTGCCATCATGAAGATGGATAAACTTGAGGAAGGAGAGTACGTGGATGTCTATTCCAGTCATCAACAGTTCCTTGGAGTGGGCTATTACCAAAAAGGTAGTATTACTGTCCGTATCTTGAGTTTCGAACAACAGCAGATTAATGCCGACTATTGGAGACAACGCCTCAACGCTGCCTATCAGATGCGTTGCACACTCGGATTGGCACAAAACCCCATCAACAATGCTTATCGTTTGGTCTATGGAGAAGGTGACGGATTGCCTGGTCTGATCATCGATGTATATGGGAAAACGGCTGTGATGCAGGTTCATACGGTTGGTATGCACATGCATCGCATGGAGATAGCCGATGCTTTGAGCGAGGTAATGGGTGAGGACCTGAAGCATATTTACTATAAATCGGAAGCAACACTTTCTGCTCAGGAGCAGATGATCAGTGTCAACGAGTTTCTGAAGGGTGGTAGCGATGAGAATATCGCGATGGAAAACGGATTGAAGTTTTATGTCGATTGGCTGAAAGGCCAGAAGACGGGATTCTTCGTTGACCAGCGTGAGAACCGGGCTTTGGTGGAACGTTATGCCAAGGATAAGACGGTGCTGAACATGTTCTGCTATACCGGCGGCTTCTCTTTCTATGCTCTTCGTGGTGGTGCGAAGCTGGTTCATTCGGTGGATAGCTCGGCAAAGGCCATTGAACTGACCAACCGGAATGTGGAATTGAACTTCCCGAATTGTCCTAACCATCAAGCTTTTGTGGCTGATGCGTTCGAATTCCTGGACCGCATGGAGACTTCCTACGACCTGATGATACTTGATCCTCCTGCTTTCGCAAAGCATAAGGCTGCTATACGAAATGCTCTTCGTGGCTATACCAAACTGAATGCGAAAGCTTTTGAGAAGATTCAGCCGGGTGGAATCCTCTTTACATTCTCCTGCTCTCAGGTTGTGGATAAAATCAGCTTCCGCAATGCGGTACTTACAGCAGCTGTGCAGAGCGGTCGTAAGGTCAGAATCTTACATCAGCTGACACAACCGGCCGATCATCCTATCAATATCTATCATCCTGAAGGAGAATATCTGAAAGGATTGGTGCTGTACGTGGAATAACGGGAACTAGTAAAGGAATAACAACAATAAAACTATATTATGCTTACAGATAAACAACAATCAATAGCTGCTGCTGAGTTTGCAAAACGATGGGAAGGCCGAGGGTATGAGAAAGGTGATTCTCAGATTTTCTGGATGGAGTTGTTAACCGAAGTTTTTGGTGTAACCAATATTTCGGGCTTTATCCGTTATGAAGAACAAGTAAAGGTTGATAAGACTAACTTCATTGATGGCCATATATCTTCCACTAAAGTACTTATAGAACAAAAATCCCATGGTATAGACTTACGTAAGGGCATCCTTCAGAGTGATGGCTCTATTCTTAATCCATATCAACAGGCAAAACGTTATGTAGCTGGTTTGAAGTTGAGTGAACATCCACGTTGGGTGGTGACTTGCAATTTTTCCGAATTTCTTGTCTATGATATGGAACAGCCTAATGCTGAGCCTGAACAGATTTTATTGAAAAACCTAGGCAAAGAATATTATCGTCTGCAGTTCTTGGTAAACGAAAAGAGTGAACACATTAAGAAGGAAGAGCGTGTGTCGATTGAAGCTGGAGAGATTGTAGCCAATATCTACGATGCCTTAAAAGAACAATATGGCGATGATAGTCCTCAAACACAACGATGGCTTAATATTCTTTGTGTGCGTTTGGTTTTCTGCTTTTATGCTGAGGATGCAGGAATCTTTTCTCATGACCAGTTTTGTAATTATTTAGCTGGCTATGATGCAAAAGATTTGCGTAATGCGCTTTTACGCTTATTTGATGCTTTGAAAACGCCTGAAGATAAAAGAAGCCGTTATCTGATGGATGACCTCAAAGCATTCCCTTATACCAATGGTGGCTTGTTTGAAGAGGATATAGAGATACC
>CAMVLL010000144.1 GCA_947168315.1 uncultured Bacteroidota bacterium
AAATTAGAATAGAGGATGTATGAATGTTATACTGTGATAGTATAACATCATGAATTTAGTTTTTTATAATACATTCTCCAGAAATTACTTTTTCTAAGGTTCCGTCAATTTTTTCAACTATTAGAGCACCTTCCCTGCCGATACCTACAACATATGCGTCATAGTTCTTGTTGAACGGTTCTCTAACTTCCACGATTTTACCGACACTGTATGAACGTTTTCTCCAATCCTTGAGAATGCTTTCATAGTTTTCTTCGGTAAATTCTTTACTGATTTTTTCAAATTCTTCAAGGAATAGTCTGATTAAAACGTTTTCATCTTCTTTTCTTCCAAGCTCTTCTGCAATAGTGGTTGTTCCGTTTTGCAATTCTTCTGGGAAGTCTGAGATGTCAATGTTTGCATCAATTCCGACACCGATAATCACGCTTTCGATGGTGTTGAACTTGGTTACAGCTTCGGTAAGGATTCCGCAGACCTTCTTGTCATGTATCATGATGTCATTTGGCCATTTGATTTCGGAGGTTGTGATTCCGGTTCTTTCAATTGCCTTTGCAACTGCAACGCCTGTTGCTATTGTTATTAAAGGAAGTTTTGAATAATCAACATTAGGTTTCACAATAATGGATAGCCATACTCCACCAATTGGAGATTCCCATGCTTTTCCGGATCTTCCTCTTGCGGCGGTTTGCTTTTCGGATATGACTACGCTTCCGCTTTCAGCATCGTTCATTGCCAGGAATTTGGCAACTGTGTTTGTGGAGCTCACTTCATTGAAAACGTATAGGTTTTTACCCACCCATTCAGTGTCTAAATCTTTAGAGATTTCAGAAGCTTTAATATGTTCAGTAGGTTTTTTTCCAATCTCTTCAACCAAGTTTGAAAAGTCATGGATGTTAATGTCCTTAAGTTCATTAATTGTTTCCTCGGAAAGTTTGTCTTCCTTTTTCAATAGTTTGATAATTTCATCTCTCATTTAAAAATCTCCAAAAATTTTATTTCTTTTGCATTTGTTGATTTTTAGCCATGTTCTGGTATGATCCGACTGCAGCGGAAATTGCAGCAATCTTTTTACCTGGCATGAATGTGGATTTCATCTTGTTTACAAGTTCAAGGTCTTCAGCAATAACGTTAGCCATTTCCTCTTCAATACCTTTCTTGTAGGTGTCGATGAAGTGGGTGTTGAGGTTACCTGAAACGAAGTTAGGGTTTCTCAAAACAGCCTTGTGGAATGGGATTGTGGTTTTTACACCTAAGATGATGTATTCGCTCAATGCCCTTTTCATTCTGTTGATTGCATCGTCCCTGTTTCTTCCATAAGTGATTAATTTTGAAATCATTGAGTCATAGAATGTTGGAATGGTATAGTTCATGTAGACTCCACTGTCTAAACGCACACCAGGTCCTCCAGGTGATCTGTAACCTGTGATTTTGCCAGGGTTTGGTGCGAAGTCGTTAAGTGGGTCTTCTGCGTTGATACGGCATTCGATTGCATGACCTGTTACTTGAATGTCTTTTTGTTCGTAGCTTAACTCGTCACCGTTTGCGATTTTGATTTGCTCTTTTATCAGGTCAGTGTTGGTGACCAGTTCTGTGATTGGGTGCTCTACCTGGATACGTGTGTTCATTTCAAGGAAGTAGTATTCGCCGTTGTCGTATAGGAATTCAACTGTTCCTGCACTTTTGTATCCAATGTATTCTGCAGCTTTAACTGCGCTTCCGCCCATTTCTTCTCTTAATTCTTCTGTCATGATTGGGGAAGGAGCTTCCTCAAGAAGCTTTTGGTGTCTTCTTTGGATTGAACATTCCCTGTCTGCTACGTGAATGACATTTCCATGTTCGTCAGCCAATAATTGGAATTCAATGTGACGTGGTTTTTCAAGGTATTTTTCAATGAATACTGTTGAATCACCGAAGTTGGTGGATGCTACTGATTGGGTTGACTCGATTGCACGTACAAGTTCATCCTCTTCGTAAACTGCACGCATACCGATTCCTCCACCACCTGCTGATGCCTTTACGATTACAGGGTATCCTATTTGGCGGGCAATCTCTTTTGCCTCTTCAATGTCTGTTACTCCTTCAGGTGTTCCTTCTATTACTGGTACTCCTGCTTTTTTCATAAGGGCTTTTGATGTGATTTTGTCACCCATCTTGTTGATCACATCTCCGGTTGGTCCGATAAGCTTAATTCCATTTTTTTCACATTCTTCACCAAATTTAGCGTTTTCAGCTAAAAATCCGTATCCTGGGTGAATCGCATCTGCCCCGGATTCCAATGCTATATCGATGATTTTCTCGATATTCAGGTAGGATTTTGCTGGTGAGGGATTTCCAAGCGGGTAACTTTCATCAGCATAATTTGTGTAAAGAGATGTTTTGTCCGCATCAGAGTAGATTGCCACGCTTTTGATGTCGAGTTCACGACAAGCACGCATAACTCTAATGGCGATTTCTCCTCTATTTGCAATTAATACTTTTTCAAACATTTGAAACCTCAAAGTAATTTATTCATTATATAATTATATACTAAATAATTTAAATATTTTATTAATGAAAAAAATAACTCGTAAAAAGCATTTGGAAATGAGGCTTCAGTCAATTCCGACTCATCCGAAACCGAAGGTTGGCCTTGAACAGTACACCACCCCTTCTGTCATTGCTTCCGACTTGATTTGGAATGCGTATTCATTGGGGGATGTTGAAAACAGAAACATTGTTGATTTGGGCTGCGGCACAGGTGTATTTGCAATAGGCTCAGCACTTATGGGGGCTAATCTCTCAGTTGGTATAGATGTCGATGAGGATTCAATCGACTTGGCGATGGAGGTTAAGGATAAGCTGAAAGTCGACAATGCAGATTTCATTGCATGTGATATCTGTGAATTTGATGAGCCCTTCGATGCAGATACTGTGTTTCAAAACCCTCCCTTCGGCTCACAGAGAAATGCCGATTCAGGTCAGGATTTGAAGTTCATACAAAGGGCAATCAGATTTGATCCTCAAGTATTGTACTCTTTCCACATGGCATCTACAGAAGAGTTTTTGATAAAATACTATAATGACAATAATCTTGAAATAACCCATATTTTCAGGTATAAATTTCCAATTCCGAAAATCTATGATTTTCACACAAAAGAAAAGCGTGATGTTGATGTTATTGTCATAAGGGCCGAACTAAAATAATTTATTTTTTTTAAAATTCTCATTTTTAACCCTAAAAAACAATACCTTTATATAGTGGATTGCACATATTTTATATTAATATATTCTCTGAGTATAAAAAAGTTGGTAGCAAAATGAAGCTACAGATATTATAACTGATATAATATTTTGTAAATGTGTAAGTCTATTTAGTGATAGCTATATAAATGTAGGGTAATCTTTATATAGTTTACATGCCAAATGTATTACTAATGTATAAAGATGAGCTATCTATATTTATTCCAAACTCATTTCTTTCTGAGTCTAAAGATCTTAAAATTCGTACTTATAAAGTGGGAATTATAGCAAGAGCTTTAGCTATTTTTAAAGCAGATAATGTGATTATCTACAATGATACTCACGAAAAAAACGAAGATGGGAAAGAGGATGGAGCTTTTATTGCAGAAGTTTTGAATTATATGAATACGCCTCAATACTTGAGGAAACAAGCTATTCCTATTAAGGCAGAACTTAAGCATGTGGGCATCCTTCCGCCGCTTAGGACTCCTCATCATCCTGTTAATAGTCAACCAGACGTGGGTGATTATAGACAAGGTTTCACTGTTAAAAGAAATAAGAAA
>CAMVLL010000145.1 GCA_947168315.1 uncultured Bacteroidota bacterium
ACGATCTTCATTTCAAGACTGGTCACAATGCGTTTGATTTCTTCCACAGGAATGTTTTTACCAATCAAAGAAAGAGCTCTTGCAAAGTTAAAGTCGACTTCAAAATCAGCTATCGGCTGAGGATAATTATCAACAATGTCCATTGAAACAGTACCACCTGCCAATTCTTTTACCAGCAACGCAGCAGCTTTCAACGCATAGATTGTATTATTTGGATCAACTCCTCTTTCAAAACGGAAAGAAGAATCTGTGCTCAAGCCATGACGACGAGCCGTTTTACGTACCCATGTCGGATGGAAATAAGCACTTTCCAAGAAGATATTATGAGTCTCTTCTGTTGTTCCTGAATCCAGACCACCAAATACGCCGGCAATACACATTGGTTCTTCTGCATTGCAGATCATTAAGTCGCGATCCGATAACGTACGTTCTTCACCATCCAATGTGACAAACTTAGATCCTTGTGGAACAGTCTTGACAACGATTTTACCACCTTTGATTTTATCAGCATCAAAACAGTGCATCGGCTGTCCGTAAGCATGAAGAATGTAGTTCGTAATGTCGACAATATTATTGATCGGACGAAGACCAATCAGAGATAACTTGTTCTTTAACCATTCAGGACTTTCTTTTACGGTAACACCTTTTACGGTAACACCGGCATAACGAGGACAAGCTTCTGTAATTTCTACTTCAACACCAATCTGTAAATCATGATTGTCAACAGCAAATGCTTCAACAGAAGGCTTTTTCAGGCTAGTCTGATAACCGTTTTGTACCAACCAGGCATATAAATCACGAGCTACGCCAAAATGTGAGCAAGCATCTGCACGGTTCGGTGTGATATCTACTTCAATAATATATTCGCTTTCGATATGATAATAATCTTTTGCTGGAGTTCCTACGACAGCATCGTCCGGAAGCACGATAATGCCTGCATGACTTGTTCCAATACCGATTTCATCTTCGGCACAAATCATTCCGTTTGACTCGACACCACGAAGTTTTGCTTTCTTAATGGTGAAACTTTCATCACCATTATATAAAATTGTACCTAATGTAGCAACCACGACTTTCTGACCTGCAGCAACATTTGGAGCACCGCAAACAATTTGTGTAGGCTCTCCAGTACCTAAATCAACAGTTGTAACGTGCATGTGGTCAGAATTTGGATGAGGTTCGCATGTCAGAACTTGTCCTATGACAATACCTTCCAATCCGCCCTTAATGGTTTGTACTTCTTCTACATCTCAGACTTCAAGTCCGATAGACGTTAAGGCTGCAGCCACTTCTTTAGGAGATAAGTCGAAATCTACATATTCTTTTAGCCATTTATAAGATATATTCATATCACTCTTTTTTTACATTATTCTTTTTGACGTGCAAAGATAGTATTATTTTATCAAAATATCCGATAATTTTATTGCTTTTTAAAACGGTGGTTGATCGGATGGACTCAATGACGCAAACGGATCATTGGGCGGGAATTCGGTTGGAGGCGGAACATCCGTTGGCTCGCTACGCTGATTCATCCTCGATCCTATCACTTTATAATCAGGATCTGGAGTTGGCACAATTAATTCATCATCAATATTTTGGAATCTTGCGAATTCGCTGCGGAAACGTAGGAGCACATCCCCTACCGCACCGTTACGATGCTTTGCAATGATGATTTCTGCCATACCATGCAAGTCATTTCCCTTATCATCTGCGTAGATTTTATAATATTCTGGACGATGAATGAAACAAACAATGTCGGCATCCTGCTCAATTGCTCCTGATTCACGCAAGTCACTGAGTTGTGGCCGTTTTGCCTCCGAGCCATTTGTCTTATCATTGGCTACACGACTCTCCACTTGACGATTTAACTGGCTCAATGCTATGATAGGGATATTCAATTCTTTGGCCAATCCTTTCAGAGATCGTGAAATCGTACTAACTTCTTCCTGGCGACTGCCAAAACTCATTCCACTGGCATTCATTAACTGCAGATAATCAATGAAAATAATCTTGACGCCATGCTCACGAACCAATCTACGAGCTTTTGTTCGTAATTCGAAGATTGAAAGCGAAGGAGTATCGTCAATATAAAGCGGGGCGTCGTGCATGGTGTTGATTTTATAATCCAATTGTTCCCATTCGTACGGTGCTAACTGACCACTTTTGATTTTTTCTCCTTGAATCTCACAAACATTCACAATCAAACGGTTGACCAATTGGACATTACTCATTTCCAAAGAGAACATGGCAACTGGAATCTTATAGTCTATGGCCATATTCTTCGCCATAGATAGCACCAAAGCTGTTTTACCCATAGCAGGACGAGCGGCGATGATAATCAAATCAGAGTTCTGCCAACCCGATGTTATCTTATCTAAGTTATGAAATCCGCTTGCCAATCCACTTAAACCGTCAGTTCGCGCAGCTGCTTTCTTCAACATCTCGTAAGCCTCACGGATAACAGGATTGATCTGCGTATAATCCTTCTGCATATTCTGCTGAGAGATCTCAAAAAGTTTTCCCTCAGCTTCTTGCATCAAATCTTCCACGTCCTGAGTCTCATCAAAGGCCTTTGTTTGAATACCGCTGGTGAATGTAATCAGTTGTCTGGCTAGGAATTTCTGAGCGATAATTTTTGCATGATAGACAATGTTGGCAGACGATGCGACCTTTCCACTTAGCTGAGTGATATAAAAGGGTCCGCCAACCTCTTCCAGGTTGCCTTTTTTACGCAATTCTTCTGCAACAGTCAAGATATCAATTGGATGTTGTTGCATGGCAAGCGAAGAAATCGCTTGGAAAATAAGCTGATGCTCATGTTTATAGAAGGATTCCGGACGTAAAATCTCACTGATTTCTGAGTAAGCGTCACCTTCAACCATTAAAGCACCAAGCACTGCCTCCTCTAAATCGAGGGCCTGAGGCTGTAAATGTCCATATTCATCGATTGCAACCGTCTTCGATGTTCTGGTATTTCGAGTTGTTTTTCTTTCGTTTGGCATATTATTATCTTTAGAGCAACAAAGATAATAATATTTTCGTGAGAAAATAGATGAAAAAACAGGAGTTTACTAACTTTCTTTTAACTTTGCACTATTCGTTTTAATTTGATAATATGTTAACCTTCCCAAATGCAAAAATAAATCTTGGTCTGAACGTTATTAACCGACGACCTGATGGATATCATGATATTGAAACAGTTTTCTATCCAATTCCTTTGCAAGACGCTTTGGAAGTGAAGACTTCGTCAACATCTACCGATTATTCTCTTCATCTACGAGGTAATTCCATCGAAGGAGAGCCCGAAGATAATCTTGTCATAAAAGCATTACGCTTATTAAGAAAAGATTTTCCCGCAATTCCTCCTGTTGATATTCATTTATATAAGCATATTCCAAGTGGAGCCGGACTCGGTGGTGGATCTTCGGATGCCGCTGCCATGATTAAAATGCTGAATCAACTCTTTGCGCTGCAACTTTCCACTGAGCAGATGGAAAAATATGCGTCAATATTAGGTGCCGACTGTGCATTCTTCATTGAAAACCGTCCGGTACTCGCAAAAGGCATTGGAAATATATTTGAAGAAGTGGATGTCTCTTTGAAGAATCACTACTTGGTGCTTGTAAAACCTGATGATTTTGTTTCTACAAAAGAAGCCTATGCAAATATTCAACCCAAGATGCCCGAAATATCCATAAAAGAGGTTATCAG
>CAMVLL010000146.1 GCA_947168315.1 uncultured Bacteroidota bacterium
GATGCAGAACATCGTGGTTAAGATGAAAGACGAGTTGGAACAGATTAAAGAGCAAGTATTGAATGTAATGTAACATCATATGAAAAGGGGAAAAGTCATCATCGTTTCAGCTCCGAGTGGAGCAGGCAAATCAACCATTATCCAATATATATTGAGTAAGGGCGCGGATTTATCCTTTTCTGTTTCTGCGACCAGTCGACCACCTAGAGGAACGGAACAGAACGGAGTAGAATACTATTTTCTCTCGTTGGAGGAATTCATGGAAAAGGTGAAGAACAACGAGTTCCTGGAATACGAAGAGGTTTATCCAGGTCGTTTCTATGGTACGCTCAAAGCACCTGTTGAACAACAACTGGAACAGGGATACAATGTGGTCTTTGATGTGGATGTAAAAGGTGGATGTAGCATCAAGAACTATTTCAAAGAAAAAGCCTTAGGCATTTTTATCCAACCACCAAGCATTGAAGAGCTCAGAAACCGTTTGGTGAAAAGAGGAACAGATTCACCTAAAGTGATTGAAGACCGGATTGCGCGTGCTGAATACGAGTTGACCTTTGCATCGAAGTTTGATGTCGTTGTGGTAAATGATGTGTTGGAGATTGCTGAGGAAGAAACTCTGCATCTCGTAGAAACTTTTCTGCAAGAAGATGAGAAGGCTCAAGAAGATGAAGATTAGAACAGGTATTTTCAGTGGGTCATTCAACCCTATTCACATTGGACATCTTGCATTAGCCAACTACCTCTGTGAATATGGTTTTTTGGATGAGGTCTGGTTCTTAGTAACACCACATAATCCTTTGAAAGACGAGACTGGTCTATGGGATGACGATTTCCGACTGGAACTCACTCAACTTGCGGTAGGCGATTATCCGAAGTTTAAAGTGTCGGATTTTGAGTTCCATCTACCCCGGCCATCATATACAGTCCACACCCTGACAACACTGAAGAAAGCTTATCCTGAGCATGACTTTACGCTCATCATCGGTTCAGATAACTGGGAGATTTTCCCACAATGGTTCCAACCCGAGACTATCATCGAGCAATTTTCCATCCTCATATATCCACGCCTCGGATATCCTATTGATGCTTCATCACTACCTGACAGTGTACAGTTGGTAGATGCTCCAATCTTTGATATTAGTTCAACGGAGATTCGTAAGGCACTTGATGAAGGCAAGGATGTACGTTACTTCCTGCATCCTAACGTATATCAATGTATTTGTGATAAAATTAACAATAATGACTGAGGTACGTACGAACTCATGGAAAGCATGGTTGTTGGCTGCTCGTCCTAAGACACTGACGGGTGCAGCGGTTCCGGTATTCATTGGCTGCGGACTGGCTTATGCAGATCAGCAACTACAATTGATTCCTGCATTTATCTGCTTGCTTTTTGCCTTCCTCATGCAGATTGATGCCAACCTTATCAATGACTATTTTGACTTTAAAAAAGGAACAGATCGTGAGGACCGTTTAGGTCCTGAGCGGGCATGTGCACAAGGATGGATTACGTTAGATGCCATGAAGAAAGGCATTATCCTCACATCGATAACAGCGTGTTTAATAGGTAGTGTACTCCTTCTCTATGCCGGATGGGAGATTATCCCTGTCGGTCTTCTATGTGTGTTGTTTGCTTTCCTTTATACGGCAGGTCCCTATCCTTTGGCTTATTATGGTTGGGGTGATATCCTCGTGTTGGTTTTCTTTGGTCTGATTCCGGTAGGATTCACCTATTATATAATGTGTCACTCTTGGACATGGGATGTGACGGTGGCTGGTCTAGCCTGCGGTTTGGCAACGGATGCTTTACTGATGATTAACAATTACCGAGACCGAGAACAAGACCGGTTAAGTGGGAAAAAGACGATTATTGTACGGTTGGGTGAGGAAGCAGGAAGCCTACTATACCTAATCGTTGGCTTATTGGCAGCACTTCTTTGTCTACGCTTTGCCTTCACACATCACATTTGGGCAGCCTTGCTTCCTCAACTATATGTTGTTCTCCATTATACCACATGGAAGGAAATGGTGGAAATCAACCACGGAAAAGCATTAAACCATATCTTGGGCAAGACTTCCCGTAATATTTTAATATTCGGTCTGCTGTTGACCATCGGGCTGATTCTATAAAGCGGAGCAACATTCATCATGGAGAATCTTGAAATCATGTTCGTTCTTTTCCTGATCGTAGTCATTGGATACGTGGCAGGAAAGTTAGGATACATGGGTGGTGAGTTTGACAAGCGATTATCCAATATAATCATCGATATTACCTGCCCCGCATTGATCCTATCCTCCACGATGACTGGCCAGATGCCAGAGCGTTCACTGATTTTACCTTTATTATTGATTAGTTTTCTTACTTATCTACTGCTCACAGGAGTAGCTTTTTTTGTTCCACGATTCTTAACTCATCACAAGGATGAAGAAGGTATCATCGGGTTTGCTCTCATGTTTGGGAATGTCGGTTTTATCGGCTATCCTATCGTGGCATCTATCTTCGGACACCAAGCTATATTTTATGCTGCCATATTAAACATGATCAACACATTTGCTGTTTTTACCATAGGGCACATGCTTATCACTGGTGGAAGCAGGAAGATGGATTTCAATGTAAAGATTCTATATAGTTCGCCAATGTTGGCTGCATATATTGCTATGCTTATTGTCATCATAGGCATTGACAACATTCCGACTTTCATCAGTTCGCCGATTACAATGGTAGGAAATATCACCGTTCCAGCAGCCTTACTGATCATCGGTTCGTCTTTGTCGCAACTTTCCTTTAGGACAATGTTGGGTAATGCGACTGTTTATTTGACGACTGTGATTCGTCTGTTATTAATTCCGTTGACTCTTTACGGTTTGTTCGTACTAATGGGGTTCTCGTCCTTGGTAGTCAACATCAATACCATCATCATTGCCATGCCAACAGCAACTTATGGTACAATCTTCTGTCTTAAATATGGGAAAGACTCTACCCTTATCACCGAGATAACCTTCATCACGACATTATTATCGGTATTGACGATTCCGATAATAGCGTCAATCCTAGGTACGTAATTTATTCTTTTTCAATCAATACTACCGCATACGCAGAGATACCTTCTTCACGACCAGTGAAACCAAGTTTTTCGGTAGTAGTAGCTTTGATGGATATATCCTCCACATCGACTTGTAGAATTTTTGACAGTGTTTGCTGCATTTGTGGAATATATGGGTTTAGTTTCGGCTGTTCCGCACAGATCGTTGCATCCACATTACCAACTTTATAACCCTTAGATGCTATCAACTCGGTGGTCTTTGCCAATAAGATTTTACTGTCAATACCCTTATACACCTCACTCTTGTCGGGGAAGTGATAACCTATATCCCTCATGTTGGCAGCCCCTAACATAGCATCACAGATTGCATGTATCAACACATCTGCATCTGAATGTCCTAACAAACCTAATGTGTGGTTTATCTTTATGCCACCTAACCATAAATCGCAATCAGGCACCAAACGGTGCACATCATAACCAAATCCAACGCGTATCTTCATCGTACGTAAAAATCTAAAAGTTTGGTATTCTTCAAATATCCCTCAAGATGTTGTCCGATTTGAACAGGTCC
>CAMVLL010000147.1 GCA_947168315.1 uncultured Bacteroidota bacterium
GGTGGTTATGTAACAAATAATGGTTCTTATTTTGAAGCAGCTTCAAAATGGAGACCTAACAGAATTTCGCCATTTATCCCAACTTCTTACATTAATGAATATGCAACAGAAGCACAGGATCTTATTTCGCTTACTGATAATATTTATGATGGACAGTTTTTAGCCGGTTCTTCTACAGACCAGACAAACGTTTTTGCTGACTTGCTTTATGCAGGTAAAACAAAATCAACTATTCGTCAGTTTCAGTTTGACTTGCGTCTTGACTTCAATCTTTCTAAGTTGTTGAATGGTCTTTCTTTCCATACAATGGCCGCTATGGACTACAATACAGCGTATAGTACAAATTATACTAATAAATATGCCGTATTTGTTCCAACATGGACTAATGTGAATGGTAAAGATGAAATCATCAGTCTTGAAAAGATTAATGAAGATAGAAAATCAGGTGTACAAAACATCAATGCACGTTACAACAACCGTATAACAGCATTCTTTGCACACTTTGATTACAACCGTGTATTCGGTCAACACACTATCAACTCGATGTTGCTTGCTAACGGTTTACAAAACGAAGTGACAGGTAAGTATCATTCAGCTAGTAATGTAAACCTTGGTTTTGATTTCCACTACGATTTTGCTAAACGTTATTTTGCAACATTTACTGCTGCTTTGCCTTATTCAGCTAAAATGGAAGAAGGCTCAAGAGCAGGATTCTCTCCTTCATTATCTTTGGGATGGAATATTTCTAATGAAGCTTTCTTCAATAAAGGTTTGATTTCTAACCTTATGTTGAGTGTAAGTGCAAGCGACATAAGCCAGGATGAAGATATCGACGGTTACTTCAATTACTTAGGTATCTATGCTATCGGTTCTTATGTAACTTGGGGTGCTTCAGGTAACCAAAACGGTTTCCAGAGCAAACAAGCTGCTAACCCTAACTTTGGATTTATTCATCGTAAAGAACTTTCTGCTAACTTGAAACTCGGAATGTTGAACAACGATTTAACATTCGATTTCTCTGCATTCTCTAGTCTTACAACTGGTCTAGTTTATCAGCCAACAGGACTTTATCCGTCATATTTCTCTTACAATGGTTCAAGTTTTATTCCTAATTTGAATTACAATGAAGATCTCCGTCAAGGTTTTGACCTTGGTGTTAAATTCCGTAAACAAATTGGTGAAGTAAAACTTATCGCCGGTATCAATGGAACCTATGTTTCTGTAAAAGCTAACAAACGTGATGATTCACAATATGCTGATGAGTATCAGTATCGTCAAGGTACAAAACTTAATACTTATTGGGGATATGAATGTCTTGGTTATTTCAAAGACGCTGATGATATAGCATCATCTCCATCACAAGCTTCTTTTGGTCAGGAAATTAAACCAGGAGATCTTAAATACAAAGATCAAAATGGTGACGGAATGATTGATAACAAAGACATGGTAGACCTTGGTAAAGTAAACGGTTGGCAGTATGGAGCACCTTATACATTGGGTGTTAATGTATCTGCTTCTTATAAGAACTTTACTCTTTATGTTTTGGGTATTGCTCAAACAGGTTCTTATTCTATGATTAACAGTAGTTATTATTATCCGAGTGCTGATGATAAATATTCTGCAAATGTTCGTAATACTTGGACTCCAGAAAATCCAAATGCAGAATATCCACGTCTTACTACATCAAACGGAGCTAATAACTATCAATCATCAGATTTCTGGTTGAGAAAGACTTCTTATTTCGACATTACAAGAGTACAGCTTACATACGATTTGCCTGCTTCATTATTCCAGAACGTTAGATTTTTGTCTGGTGCTTCTGTTTATGTTAGCGGCAGCAATTTGCTTACAATATCTAAAGATAGAGAAAGACTTGAACTCAATGTAGGTACTAATGCTCAAACTCGTTTTTATAATTTAGGTGTTAAAGTTAACTTCTAACAATTATTTTTAAAATGAAATTTAATAAAGCTTATATAATTCCATTGTTGGCTGTTGCAGGTTTCTTCGGTTCTTGCGATGACATGTTTGAACCTGCCATCGAAAACAATCAGGAACTTGAGGATATCTACGATAATCCTAAAGAGGCGCAGGGGCTTATCGGTCAGGTTTATTCGTTAGTTGGTGGTGTTTATCTTACATCTCCTGGCAGCGATCTGGCTACCGATGATGCTGTTACCAACCAAGTAAATAGTAGTTGGACTACAATGGCTATCGGCGGTTGGAGAGCTGAGATGAATCCGGTTTCAGTTTGGAATACATGTTATGCCGGTATTCATTACTGCAACCTTTTCCTTGAAAATGCTGATAAAATCACATGGGTAAAAGATGATGAAAAGTTGAACAAGATGTACTGCGACCGTTTTAAGGCTGAAGCATACGCTTATCGTGCATTGTTCCATTTCAAAGCTCTCGAAGCTCATGCCGGTTATAGTGGTGGTACTCTTATGGGTGTTCCTATTCACGACAAGTATGAAACTGAAGGAAACTATATTCAGACCCGTTCTACATTCAAGGCTTGTTATGATTTTATTATGAACGATTTTAATGAGGCTCTCAAATATATTCCTTATCAATTTGGCGATGCTCAAGATGAGGCTTCTGTTCCTGACAACCTCAAAGATATTGTCGTAAAAAATCAAGACGGTACTATTAATTTTTCTGCATATAACCGTGTATATGGTGTTCAAAATGTTGGTAAAATTGATGGCAAAATCATTGGTGCTATAAAATCTCAAATGGAATTGCTCGCTGCATCTCCTGCTTATCAATCTGCTAATACAGGTTGTGATTGGACTGTAGCCGCAAAAGATGCGTTCGAGGTTTTGAAAGCTGCTGGTAAGAATCCTTCTAATTTATCATCTACTGGTTGGTATTGGTATGATTGCACCGAAGGTAGCGACAATATTGACGAATTCAAACGTGCTGACGGTGTTCATACTGAATTGCTTTGGCATAATTACGACAATGGTGAATCTAACACTCTTGAATTGGATTGTTATCCTCCATCTCTTTATGGTAGCGGTATGATCAATCCTACTCAAAATCTTGTAGATGCATTCCCTATGGCAAACGGTTATCCTATCACTGATGAAAACAGTGAATATGATCCTTCAAATCCGTTTGTCGGTCGTGATCCGCGTCTTGCTAAGTATATTATTTACAACGGTAATACAATTGGTGTTAATGACAAAGTTATCTCTGTTGTAATGCCTGCTGTCGGTGAATCTAATATTGATGCTAACAATCAGGAAGCAAGCAAATCAACAAAAACCGGTTATTACCTCAAAAAAATGCTTCGTTCAAAAATCAATCTTGATCCTTCTTCAAGAGGTAAATCTAAACATCTTGGAGCAAGAATTCGTTACACTGAGATTTTCTTGAACTTCGCTGAAGCATCAAATGAAGCTGTTGGACCTAATTCTTTGGTTGACGGTGCTGATTTTTCTGCTTACGATGTTATCAAAGCAATCCGTGCTCGTGCCGGTATAGCTGCTGATGATCCATATCTTGAATCTATAAAAGGTGATCAAGATAAGATGCGTGAACTTATCCGTAACGAGCGCCGTATTGAACTTTCTTTCGAGGGT
>CAMVLL010000148.1 GCA_947168315.1 uncultured Bacteroidota bacterium
TGCTATAAGGGGACAAGAACATTCAACCCGAAGGGTATCCTCTGGCATTGCACCGGGGCCAACAATCCCAACCTTAAGAGATACGTTCAGCCTTCCGATGGTGCGACCAACCGTGACGAATTACTTCGGATTATCGGAACTAATCCGAATCGTAACGATTGGAACCATGCCTATGTAGAGGCAGGGGTGAATGCTTGGATCGGGAAGAAAGCTGATGGAAGCGTGACCACAGTGCAGGCCCTTCCGTGGAACTACCGACCATGGGGATGCGGATCCGGTTCGAAGGGGTCATGTAACTACACCCACATACAGTTTGAGATGTGCGAAGACGCTCTGGTTGACAGGGCGTATTTTAATGCCTGCTATCAGGAAGGTGTAGAATTGACCGCTTATCTGTGTGAGATGTACCACATCGACCCGAAAGGCACGTTCCAAGTGAACGGCGTCAAGGTTCCGACTATCCTTTGCCATAACGACTCTTACAAACTGGGCCTTGGTTCCGGTCATGCCGATGTTTATAACTGGTTCAATCGGTTCGGCAAGACCATGGACGATGTCCGAAACGATGTTGCCAAGCTTCTGAGTGGTGGAACAACTGCTCCCTCAACTGGAACAACTGCTCCCTCAACTGATACAACCACTCCCACAACTACCGTCTCTAATGAGGTGGCATTCATTCAGAAGATCGCTCCTTATGTTCAGCAGATTGCACCCAAATATGGGATAATGTGTAACTCTGCAGTCATTGCACAGGCTTGTCTGGAGTCTGCCTATGGCACTTCCAATAAAGCGAAGTACCACAACTACTTTGGCCTTAAGTACAGACCGAACAGAGTGACCTGCAATTCGGGAACATTCACGGATACTTCCAAGGAGCAGAATGCGAACGGTTCGTATATCGGGATCTCGACCCAGTGGTATTCCTTTGCCAACATGGCAATGGGAGTGGAAGGTTACTTCCAATTTATCAACATTCCGAACTATGCCAATGTTAAGGGAGTAACTGATCCGCAGAAGTACCTGACCAACATCAGGGCAGACGGATATGCTACATCCCTTAGCTACGTCACCAATGTCATGAACGTAGTCAAAAAGTACAATCTGACGAAGTATGACAAAGCCGTGGCACCGACACCGACCAAAAAAATTCCTTCTATTAAATATGCTGTCAAGACGCTGACGGCAGTTCTTCCCGATGTGAAGGACGGAGCCGTGGCAGGAAACGGCAAGATGATAGTGGGGATCAAGGTTGGTGCTGATGTAGGCTCTGTGAAGTACAGAGTTCATTGTGGTGGGAGATGGCTTCCTGCCGTGACAGGCTGTGATTGGTCTGACTACAACAACGGCTATGCAGGAGATGACGTCAACTATATTGATGCCATCCAGATCTACTATACCTCTGACCGTAACATCACCGATGTCTATGTGGCAGAGTATGCCGCCAAACCTGTTGGCTTTTCCAAGTTCCTTCCGGAGATTCACGACACCAACTGGGAGCGTGTAGACGGAGATTACACAGCAGGAATCTTTGGACAGCCGATTGGGGAATTTACATTACGTCTCGTAAAAGCGTAGAGTTGCCGCACTGCGCTTTTGTCTATACTGCTATCCTCCATAGGGGGCAGGGGTCTTTCACCTTTTCTACCCTGCCCCCACCTTTCCGTGTTGCATTTTTGTTAAATTATGGTACCGTAAATATATAATAATTCTTATTGTGGAGGATATCTATATGTTGGTTTCCACCAAGGAATACGCAGAAAAAAATGGTTTTAAATATAACACCGTTAGGGCGGCTGCTGCTCGAGGAAAACTACCAAGTATTTTGACTGCTGACGGCAGGAGACTTGTTGATATTAACGAGCCTTGGAAATCTCGGATGCATACCAACGATGAATTTCATAAAGGGATGTCGTATTCTGCAATCTATAATGTGTGGAGATGCATGAAGCAACGATGTAATAATCCAAATGCATCCGGGTATAAAAATTATGGTGGTCGAGGCATTTCGGTTTGCAATGAATGGGAAAAATCATCTGAGGCTTTTTATGATTGGGCATTGGCAAACGGATACGCTCCGGGCTTACAAATAGACCGCATAGACAATGACGGAAATTACGAACCCAGTAATTGTAGATGGGTAACCCCAAAAGAGAATGCAAGCAACAGAAGACCACGCCCCAAAAAACCAATACCACCAAAGCCTAAAAAGCCGCTGAAGAAAGCCAAGCCTGCCAAGCCACTTCTAGAACCACTTTCTGAAGAATCAGCCACATATTATGACTTGAAGAGGAAGGAGTATGTTTGGACGTTCGATTATATGCCAATAGAAATTCTGAAGGACGGGTATGTTATTGATGAAATCTATATAGATGAATAATTCGTGTTGTATTCGTGGTGCAGAGCATCCACGAAAACCCACGAAATTTTCTATAAATCGAAAAAAGTGACTCATATATGAAAAATCGCAAACCCTTGGAAACACAGCAAAAAACCTCGGAGCCAGTAATATCAAGGCTTCCGAGGTTCTCAGCCGGAAATCAGACTCGAACTGATTCTGAATCCAGTATTGGTGCGACCTCCGGGCATTTCGTGTTGCATATCATGTTGCAATCTTCTCAAAATGCTGTGCTATCTTAGCATTTTCCTCTTTCTTTTTGTCTTCCAAAGCTTCTCGATAAACACGCTTCATAACCGAATCCGTCTTCCATCCACCGTTCGCCATGATATAAGCGTCAGGCACTCCGAGGTAGTGGGCCGTGGAAGCGTAGTAGTGCCGTAAGTCGTGGAACCGGAACTGATTCTGTGTCAGCTTGAGGAACTTCTTGCTGAGCATGTCCGGTGTCCATGGGATAATCTTTCCTTTCGGTACCAACTTCATAATCTTGTCTGGGACAGGGACCGACCGTACGGATCCCGGAGTCTTCGGCGACTTAACAATCCAATCCCCTGTGACATCCCTGACCACGGTCTTCGATACCTTCACCATTCCATCGTGGAAGTCCTTGTCTGTCAGAGCGCAGATTTCCCCACGGCGAAGAGAGCAGAAGGATGCCAGTAGGATGGCAAGCTTCATTGGTTCACTCGCTCTTTCTAGGATGTCCTTTATCTCTGCGTCTGTCGGAGTGTGTTGTTTCTTAGGTGACGGCAGGGGAGTAGTGAGCATCAGCTTTCTTCCTATAGAAGATTGTAGCAGAGAGACTATCTCCTTGACCGTCTTTGGTTTCAGTTCCTTTGAGAGACCGGACACCCATGTCTGCACTCTTGGCAGGTCTATGTCATCCACCTTCATATCTCCGATATCAGAGATGTGGTGCTTCAAGACTTGTAAGCACGGAGCGTAGAAGGCGATACAAGGCCGTTTCTGGACGAGATATAAACTTCTACGGCATCGGCAATAGAACGCCCAGATTTTGATTCTGTGCGTCTCAGCACCCATTCTGCAGCCATAGACTCTGCTTCTCGTTTCCCTGCCCTTGTCGTATCCTTCGAGGTAAAAGACCTGTACTTCCGTACCTTCTTCCCATCCTTCATTTCATAA
>CAMVLL010000149.1 GCA_947168315.1 uncultured Bacteroidota bacterium
GGATACGATACCCTTGTTACCATGGCGACCTGCCATCTTGTCACCCACGCGGATCTTACGACGCTTGGCAATATACACCTTGGCCATCTGGATGATACCATTGGGCAGTTCATCTCCGATAGTGAGGTTGAATTTCTCACGCTTGAGCTGTGCATCCAACTCCTTGAGTTTCTCAAGATAGTTCATCACACACTGGCGAATCAAAGCATTCTTATGCTCGTCAGCAGTCCAGCCTTCAAGCATCACGGTCTTGTAATCAATACCGTTGAGGCGCTCTTTGGAGAAATGCTGTCCCTTCTCGACGAGAACGGTTCCTACCAGATCCTCCACTTTCTGAGCCTGGTTGTTCTTCAGCAGCGACGAGAGCTTGTCAATCAGACGAATATGCAGTTCCTCTGCTTTCTTTTCGTATGCTGCATCCATATCCTGCATGCGCAGCTTGTCCTCTTGTTTCTGCTTGCGATCCTTGATCGAGCGGGCATAGAGTTTCTTGTCAATAACCACACCGCTCAACGAAGGACTCGCTTTCAGAGAAGCATCCTTAACGTCTCCGGCTTTGTCACCGAAAATAGCCTTCAGCAACTTCTCTTCCGGCGAAGGATCAGTCTCTCCTTTAGGAGTGGTCTTACCGATCATGATATCTCCCGGCTCGATGTAAGCACCGATACGGATGATACCATTCTCATCCAAATCCTTGGTAGCCTCTTCGGATACATTCGGGATATCTGCGGTGAACTCCTCCATACCACGTTTCGTATCGCGTACTTCGAGCAGTTGCTCTACTACATGGACAGAAGTGAACAAGTCCTCACGGACGATGCGCTCGCTCAATACTATGGCATCCTCATAGTTATAACCCTTCCAAGGTATATAAGCAACCTTGAGGTTCTTACCCAATGCCAATTCGCCACCTTGTGTAGCGTAGCCTTCTGTCAGAAGTTGCCCCTTGGTCACCATATCACCCTTGCGAACAATCGGATGGAGGTCAATAGTGGTGTTCTGGTTGGTCTTCTCAAACTTAGGCATTTTGTATTCTTTCTCAGCAGAATCGAAAGACACGAACTCCTCGTC
This sequence comes from uncultured Bacteroidota bacterium, assembly GCA_947168315.1. Lineage (GTDB taxonomy): Bacteria > Bacteroidota > Bacteroidia > Bacteroidales > Bacteroidaceae > Phocaeicola. The sequence continues at coordinate 1,072 of CAMVLL010000149.1, forward strand.
CTCATTGCGGTTATAACGGATACGGATGACATCTGCATCTACATATGTAACCTCACCATCACCTTCCGCTTCAATCTGAGTGCGGCTGTCTTTAACCAACTGTTCCTCGATACCGGTACCTACGATAGGAGCCTCAGAGGTGATCAATGGCACAGCCTGGCGCATCATGTTCGATCCCATCAACGCACGGTGGGCATCATCATGCTCTAAGAACGGAATCAAAGCTGCTGCTACAGAAGCAATCTGGCAAGGAGCAACATCCATCAGATTCACCTCTTCAGGAGCCACGACAGGGAAGTCGGCACCATAACGGGATTTAACCTTTGAGCGGATGAACGAACCATCCTCGCGCAACGGTGCATTACCCTGCGCAACGGTCATATTCTCCTCGTCCTCAGCAGTCAGGAATACCACATGATCATTATCCAGATCAACTACTCCGTTCTCTGCCTTGCGATAGGGGGTTTCGATGAAGCCCAGATCGTTGATCTTGGCATAGATACAGAGCGAAGAAATCAGACCGATGTTAGGACCTTCCGGCGTCTCAATAGGACAAAGACGGCCATAGTGCGTATAGTGTACGTCACGAACCTCAAATCCGGCACGATCACGACTCAGACCACCGGGACCGAGAGCCGACATACGGCGCTTGTGGGTAATCTCTGCCAAAGGGATCTGCTGATCCATAAACTGGCTCAGCGCATTCGTTCCGAAGTAAGAACTGATGATTGACGACACTGCCTTGGCATTGATCAGATCTGTCGGAGTGAAGACCTCGTTATCGCGAACATTCATACGTTCACGGATGGTACGAGCCATACGGTTCAAACCGATACCGAACTGATTGTACAACTGCTCGCCTACAGTACGCACACGACGGTTGGACAAGTGGTCAATATCATCTACATCGGCATTCGAGTTGATCAACTCTACCAGGTATTTGATAATTTCAATCATGTCCTCCTTGGTCAGCACATGCACCTCGTCAGGAATAGACATATTCAACTTGCGGTTGATACGATAACGACCTACCTCCCCCAAGTCATAACGCTTCTGCGAGAAGAAGAGATTCTGGATCATCTCCCGCGCTGTAGCATCATCTGCCGGCTCTGCATTACGCAACTGGCGGTAGATATAGAGCACTGCCTCTTTTTCGGAGTGAGAAGGGTCTTTCTGCAAGGTGTTGAAGATGATCGAGAAATCGTTCTCTCGGGTTTCTTCCTTGTGCAAGAGGATGGTTTTCGTGCCGGACTCCAGAATCCGCTCGATAGCTTCAGGCGTCAGCTCTTGCTCACGCTCCAGGATCACCTCGTTACGCTCAATGGTAACAACCTCACCGGTATCTTCGTCCACAAAATCCTCCGACCATGCTTTAAGTACGTTTCCTGCTAAGGTTCTACCTACGTATTTCTCCAATTCGGCACGGGTGCATTTCACCTCTTCTGCCAAACCGAAACAATCCAGAATATCTTTATCAGACTCAAATCCGATAGCACGGAGCAAGGTCGTTACAGGTAATTTCTTCTTACGGTCAATGTAAGCGTACATCACCTTGTTGATATCCGTTGCAAACTCAATCCATGATCCACGGAAAGGAATGATACGTGCCGAATAGAGTTTGGTTCCGTTGCTATGAACCGATGTTCCGAAGAACACACCCGGAGAACGGTGTAACTGGCTTACTACGACACGCTCAGCACCGTTGATAACGAATGTACCTTTCGGAGTCATATAAGGCACCGGACCCAAGAACACATCCTGAATCACGGTATCAAAATCCTCATGATCAGGATCAGAACAGGATAACTTGAGTTTTGCCTTCAAAGGCACAGAATAAGTCAGACCACGCTTGATACACTCTTCAATGGTGTAACGGGGATGATCGACATAATAGTCCAGAAATTCAAGATTGAAGCTGTTACGGGTGTCAGTAATGGGAAAGTTCTCCATAAAGACCTTGTACAAGCCCTCCTGACGACGCTCTTCCGGAGTGGATTCAATCTGGAAGAAATCATGAAACGACTTCAACTGAATCTCCAAAAAGTCACGATAAGGCATCTGCTTCTGAATAGAAGAGAAGTTGACTCTTTGCGATTGATTGTTAGTTGCCATAAATTTATTGTATGGTGTTGTGAATAATAGACCTTAACTGCTGGTAATATGAGATTTACAGCTAAATCAATGGTTCTGTTATTTAATCTTTATTAACACAAACTGATTAATTATTACCAGTCTTTCAGTTATTTTTAACAATGTCCTTATTTCAGCGAAAAAGGTTTAGACCCCTCGGAAGGGATCTAAACCTATTACCACCAAGTGGTAGGTAATTACTTAAGCTCGATCTCTGCGCCTGCCTCTTCGAGAGCTTTCTTCAAAGCCTCTGCAGTTGCTTTATCTACGCCCAGATCGGAAGAGCGTCGTGTAGGGAAAGAGTGTAGATCTCG
>CAMVLL010000150.1 GCA_947168315.1 uncultured Bacteroidota bacterium
TCGCGACCCCGACCTTGGCAAGGTCGTGCTCTACCAACTGAGCTATTTCCGCATAAGGTGCCCAGAACAGGACTCGAACCTGCATGCCTCTCGACACACGCACCTGAAACGTGCGCGTCTACCATTCCGCCACCTGGGCAAAGAGCGGAAAACGAGACTCGAACTCGCGACCCCGACCTTGGCAAGGTCGTGCTCTACCAACTGAGCTATTTCCGCATTATCTTTGCAACTCGTAATAAAAATAGAACGCTTTTCTAATATTGCGGATGCAAAATTAGTACTTTTTTTAAAACAAGCAAAGTTTTTATTTATTTTTTCAAGTCTTCCTTCGATTTCTATGACATTCTATCACGATAGTCTTCATATCGGAAAGTACGACATATCTCAAGCGTATCGTCAGAATGCCAAATCGCAATGGAAGGATGGTGAATACCGTTGAACATATTCGTCTTAACCATCGTATAATGAATCATATCCTCGAAAACGATTCGCTCACCGACCTGTAATTCATGGTCAAACTTCCAGCTTCCCATATAATCCCCGCTCAAACAACTGTTTCCACCTAAACGATACACATTTTCCGACTTGTCCGCAGTCTTAACGGCTTCATTTGGCAGAGTTTCTGCACCACGAACCGTCGGCTGGTATGGCATTTCCAAACAATCAGGCATGTGACAAGTAAAGCTCACGTTCAGAATAGCCGTACGAATACCATGATTTTCAACGATATCGACAATCGTTGAGACCAATGGTCCTGTCTGCCATGCGAAGGCTGAACCAGGCTCCAAAATAATGGATAAGTGTGGATAAAGCGACTTGAACGATTTTAGCAAATAAATCAAGTGATCCACATTGTAATCCTTGCGGGTCATCAGATGTCCACCACCAAAGTTAACCCATTTCAGTTGTGGAAGCCAATATGAGAAACGCTCTTCAAACTGTGCTAACGTACGTTCGAACTCAAACGAGCTCGACTCACACAAACAATGACAATGAAAACCTTCGATACCTTCAGGTAACTTATCGGGTAATAAATCCGCAGTGACGCCGAAACGAGAGCCTGGAGCACATGGATTGTATAATTCTACTTCGACTTCAGAGTATTCTGGATTGACACGAATACCACATGACACAGGTTCTGTGGATGTCTGGACCTTTGGATAGAATCGTTGGAACTGACTGAATGAGTTGAAAGTAATATGACTGCTGCAATGCATAATCTCATCGAAATCCTCCTCGGTATATGCAGGGGAATAAGTATGAGCCTTACTGCCAAATTCCATGAAAGCCAACTTTGCCTCATACAGTGAACTGGCCGTGGTATGTTGGATGTATTCCCGGAAAATCGGGAACGACTTCCACAAAGCAAAAGCTTTAAAAGCCAGAATTATCTCCACTCCTGCCTCATCTGCCACATGCTTGATCAAAGACAAGTTCTTTCTCAGTAAATCCTCCTCCATCACATAACACGGTGACGGTACGTTTTGAATATCTAACATCTTCTATTCTTTATTGTACAACTTTAAAACGTGCATATTTCAATAACAACTGCTTCTCTCCTGCATTCCTGAACCTTACAGTAGCTTTACAACTGTCACCTGTCCCTTCTACCTTAATCACTTCACCTAATCCAAATCGTTCATGCTCGATGATTTGTCCGACACGAACAGGAATCGCCGATTGAGTTCCCCCTGCTGTTCGTGAAACAACCGTTGAAACTTTCTTGAGAGTACGATGAACAGGCGGAACCACTGGCCTGACCTGTACTATTGGACGTTCCTTAGTAAAAATTGGTTTGCTACTGCGTGAACGAATCTCTTCCTTATCATGCCTAATCATCCGAGAAGATTCATCTTGAGGCAGTTCGAGGAAAGACGGATCAATATCTTTCAAAAAACGGCTCGGACGACTGAACTCCATCTGACCATAACGGTAACGCATCTTGGCATACGACAGATAACAATGTTTTTCCGCACGAGTAATGGCAACGTAGAATAAGCGTCGTTCTTCCTCCAACTCTTTTTCGGAATTCATCGACATCGCACTTGGAAAGAGATTCTCCTCCAGTCCCACAACAAAAACTTCAGGGAATTCCAGTCCTTTGGCCGAGTGAATTGTCATCAGTGTGACCTTTTCCACATCCTGTTCTTTCTCATTATCTTGATCGGTGAGCAAAGAAATTTCGGCGAGATAATCTGCAAGGAAGATATTTCGGTTTCCTTCCTCCAAACGTTCCTCAACGAAATCGTTCATGCCATTCATCAACTCTTCAATATTCTCTTTACGGCTCAAATCCTCCGGATCGTTGCTCGCACTTAGTTCATCCAACAAATGTGCTTTGCGGATGATTTCCACACCCACCTCGTAAGCATTCTTCTCCAAAGCCATCCGTTGGAAGTCGGCAACTAAATCATAAAAAGACTTTAACTTAGATAAAGTTCCTTTGTTGACAGCGACATCGTGTGTCTCCGGATCCTCCAATACATCCCAAAGACTGATATGATGAAGAGCTGAAGCCGAAACCAACTTCATAAGCGTGGTGTCTCCAATACCACGAGCCGGATAATTGATAATTCGCTTAAAGGCTTCTTCGTCATGGGGATTCACCGATAGACGGAAATATGAAATTATGTCCTTGATTTCTTTTCGCTGATAGAACGACAGACCACCATATATTTTATAAGGTATGTTTTGCTTTCGAAGAAGCTCCTCAAAAATACGGCTCTGCGCATTCGTTCGATAGAGAACGGCGATGTCGGCGTAGGAACAGTCCTCCCGAAGATGGAGATGTTTGATCTGATTTACCACGATTGAGCTTTCCTCCGTATCACTGTAAGCAGAGAATACTTGCAAAGCCTCACCTTTTTCTTTTTTGGAATAAACATCCTTATGGATCTGTCGGGCATTCTTGGCTATAAGACTATTTGCTGCACCAACAATCGTTTGGGTTGAGCGGTAGTTCTGTTCCAACTTAAACAGTTTCGTGTTGGGGTACATCTTGGTGAACTTCAAGATATTGTCGATATTAGCCCCGCGAAACGAGTATATACTCTGTGCATCATCACCAACCACACATACACGCTGTCGTTCCTCTGTCAGCTGTTTCACAATGCAATGTTGGGCATAGTTCGTATCCTGATACTCATCCACCAACACATATTCAAAACGATCAGCATAACGCTGCCGGATTTCTGGGAAATTTTTGAAAAGTTGATAGGTATAGACCAACAAGTCGTCAAAATCCATCGCGTTACTTTGTTTACACCGGTCACAATACATACGATATATAAGGTGAACTAAAGGGATGTTGCTATCCTGATCGTTCTTCAGCATCTCTAAATCTGCATCATAATCATTAGGCATGATAAGAAAATTCTTAGCCAAACTGATACGCGACTGCACTGTTCCAGGTTTATAGACCTTGTCATCCAGTTTCATATCCTTCAGAATCGTCTTTATCATACTCTTTGAATCCGCAG
>CAMVLL010000151.1 GCA_947168315.1 uncultured Bacteroidota bacterium
GACGGTGCTTTACTTGTTCTTCCGCTTGTTGCTGAGTAAGGAAACATTTCATCGGTTCAATCGAATCGCATTGATCAGTCTTTTGGTCCTCTCGAGTGTGTTGCCTGCTATTCAGGTGTTACTATTCCAACCGGGTGAGACTGCGGTGAGGTTGTCCTTGGACGATTTGTTACTGATGAATCAAGGCGCTACTATCGCGGATGGCCCTATGTCAGCAGGTATTCCTTGGCAAAGTATCCTGTTGTTGATATACATATTGGGGGTTGTCGTGTTTCTGCTTCGCCAATGTTGGGTGCTGATTCAGATGTTACTGTTGTTTCGGAAGGGTACTTGTGTGAGTGAGGACAAAGGAATCAAATTATTGGTATATGACTATGAGATCTCACCTTTCAGTTGGATGAACCACATTGTGATGTCTCGAAAGGATTGGCAAGAAATTGGTAAGGCAATCATAGCTCACGAGACTGCTCATATTCAAAAACATCACTCTTTGGATATATTGGTTGTTGATTTCTGTATCATTCTTCAATGGTTCAACCCGGTAGTTTGGTTGTTGAAACGTGAATTGCAGAACATCCATGAGTATGAGGCTGACGAAGAAGTAATCAATCAAGGAATAAACGCGCGTGAATATCAACTATTATTAATTAAAAAAGCTGTCGGATTGAGGCGCTTCTCAATGGCCAACAGCTTTAATCACACTTCACTTAAAAAACGAATTACTATGATGTGTAAACGAAAATCAAATCCATGGGCACGCCTGAAGTACATTTATGTGCTTCCGTTAGCAGCTCTTGCTGTGTCTGCTTTTGCAAGCCCTGAAGTCTCGAACGAATTGTCTGAGATTTCCAAAAGCAAAGTTAGTGATTTGGCAGAAATTGTCAAAGTTTTTGCCGATAAAAATGATGTCAGCAATGAAAGTCTTGGCAATGATGGGCAGATGACTGCTCCTCAAGACACATTGGTGTTTGAAGTTGTTGAGGTACCACCTCGTTTCCCTGGTGGTGACGTCAAATTGATGGAATATCTTTCCCGTACCGTGAAATATCCTGTTGAGGCTCAGAAAAAACATGTACAGGGAAGAGTTATCCTGCATTTCATTATTGAAAAAGATGGAAGTGTGTCGAATGTACGTGTCGCTCGATCAGTCGATCCGTCGTTGGATGCTGAGGCTATACGTGTAGTTAATTCCATGCCGAAGTGGGAGCCTGCAAGACAGAAAGGACAGTCTGTACGTGTACGCTACACCATACCTATTCAGTTCCGACTGCAGGGTAACGAGGGTATAGTGCCTGATTCTAAGATTGATAATGCGGCTAATACGGATAAGGATGTCATGGTCGTAGGCTATGATAAACAGAATTCAACTTCGAATTCAAATGATTTGTCAGGCATGAATGTGATGTACTTTGTTGATGGTAAGAAGGTCGATTCTATAGATAACTTAGATGCAAAATCCGTCTCTCACATGGAGGTGCTGAAGAACAAAGAGGCACTTGAGAAATATGGTGCGGCTGACAAGGAAGGTGTTATCTTGATTACGACAAAGCAGCATGAGAATGCTTCCTCTAAATTCGATGCCGTTGATATTCCGGAGGAAATGCCTGAATTCCCTGGTGGTATTAACGAGATGATGAAGTTCTTACAAGAGAATATGAAGTATCCTGAGGATGCCAAGAAAGCAGGCAAGCAAGGAAGAGTCATCGTAAGGTTTGTCATTGACAAGGATGGCACCATCTCTGATGCGACCGTTATGCGCTCAGTCTATCCGTCGATTGATGCTGAAGCTCTTCGCGTGGTCAATGCTATGCCTAAGTGGACTCCTGGAAAGGTAAAAGGTGCCCCGGTAAGGGTGACGTACACCCTTCCTTTAGTCTTTAGTCTTCAATAAGAACAACACACTTTTCTTAAAAAGCCCGATGTCAGCTTTTATTCTACAAAAAAACTCACTTCCCTTAAAAACGATATCGGATTAGTGGAAAGGATGAGGCTGTGAAGCCTTATCCTTTTTCCGCTTCTATGGCTTGGATTATTTCCTGTTGTTGGTCGGGATGGAACCAACGAATGGACTCGTCGCGCTTGAACCAAGTCATTTGTTTTTTTGCATAGACGCGGGTGTTACGTTTAATCTTCTCGACAGCTGTCTCAAGCGACCATTCTCCGTCAAGGTATTGGAAAAGTTCCTTGTATCCCACCGTGTTCAGGGAGTTTTCTTTGCGGAAAGGGTAGAGGTGTTTCACTTCTTCGAGTAATCCGTCACGCATCATCTCGTCAACGCGTTTGGAGATGCGTTGAAAAAGTTCCTCACGGTCGCGTCGCAGTCCGATTTTGATGATACGGAACGGACGTTCCTTTGCCTCATTGGTAAGAAATGAGGAATAAGGTTTCCCTGTCATATAACAAATCTCAAGTGCGTGGATCACTCTCTTCGGATTCTTCAAATCTACCTTCTCGTAATGAGCAGGATCGAGGAGTTTTAGTTGGGAACATAGACTTTCCAAACCTTCCTCCTTATATTTCTGCATCATCATCTGTCGTGTATCGTCATCGACAGTGGGTATCTCATCTATCCCTTTACAGACAGCATCGATGTACATCATCGAGCCACCAGTCAGCAAGACATAATCATGTGATTGAAACAATTTGTCGAGGAGTTGCAGTACATCGGTCTCGTATTGAGCAGCACTGTAGTAGTCGTTCAAGTCGAGGATGCCTACCAGGTGGTGTTTGGCGCGTTGGAGTTGTTCGGCCGTAGGAGCAGCCGTGCCTATTTTTAAATCCTTATACAATTGTCGGGAGTCGGCAGATATAATCTCCGTCTGAAAATGTGCGGCTATGGAAAGACTGAGTTCTGTCTTTCCGACTGCAGTAGGGCCGACAAGTACGATAAGTGTCTTTATAGATTATTGTGATTAATAGTTTGAGTCAGAATAAGGGTCTCCGTCGCTGATGTCAAATCCTTCCAAGTCGAGATCATCGTCATTGAAGTCTTTGTCACCGTACAGATCTTCACCAAAGTCTTCGTTCATCATCGAATTGCCCATGGTCTTCTCCATCATCTCATCGAAATTGACGGTCTGCTCAGGAGCATCTCCTTCTTTACGACTGCATACAGGCTTAGCCAAGTTCTTTCCCGGAATGATTTCCGAAAGTTCAATGAAGAGGCAACGATCGGTAAGAGGGTCGAACACATAGATAAGTTTCTGTTTCTCATCCTCCACTAAGTCGCTGATAGGGGTGTCCTTCATCACGAAGGTATCTT
>CAMVLL010000152.1 GCA_947168315.1 uncultured Bacteroidota bacterium
GGTACGGTTACCCGTACGGCAGTTTAGCAAACTGCTGGTTTCAGCCACTCACCCAAACTTCCTTTCGGTCATTTAAGCATGTGCTTAATCACAAATGCGGTGCAAAGATAAGTTCACTTTTCCAATTGTGCAAAACTTTTTCTGTTTTTTTTCTGATAAAATTCACATCTAAAAGCGAACAATCTCATTTCATCTCTGTTGCAGCAAAAATGGCTTGGAAAGGACGTATATCGAAGTATGGCATCGCCGCTACAAAATGTTCGACCAGTTCAGCGGAAATCGACTCATAGCTTTCCCATTTCTTGTTGCGAGAGAAACAATACAGCTGTAATGGAATGCCGTTAGGAGTAGGTGCCAACGTTCTTACCATTAATGTCATCTTCTCATTAATCATCGGATGACGACGAAGGTAAATCTCCATATAGGCACGCAGTAAGCCGGCATTTGTCTCAATTGTTCCATTGACGATTCCAGCAGGATTCTCTGTGTTTACTACTGTCCCTTCCTTCGCTTGCTTTTGTTTTATCTCAATGAACTCCTTCAAATCGGGATCAAACTTCTTCATACGCTCCAAAAACTCCGGCGTACAGGGTTTGATCGTATCTAATTCCAAATAAATATCTTTAATAATTCGGCGACCACCCGATTGTTGCATCCCTTGCCAATTCTTAAATGAGCTGGAAATCAAATTGTATGGAGGCAAGGTAACGATACTCTTATCCCAATTCTGGATTTTTACCGTATTCAATGTAATATCTGTCACAATACCGTCGGCATTCGCACTCGGAACAACCACCCAATCACCAATATGAACCATCTCGTTTTGCGAAAGCTGAACACCCGCAACAAGACCAAGGATAGAATCCTTGAAAATCAACATCAAGACGGCAGCAAAACCACCAAGTCCAGCATAAATCGCAATAGGAGACTTATTAATAAGGATAGAAACAATCGAGATAACAATCATACAAGTAACAATTACCTGAACAACTTGTATCAGTCCACGAATAGGCTTACCTTTGCCCGACTGTTTCTGTTGCTCCATTGCCGTATCTCCAACCGCCTTGATAATAACATTGAATGCGATAAGCAAGGCAATGAAGAAATATAGCCAGGTAACTTTCGCGGTAAATGCATACCAGTTAGACTTCTGATCAAAAACCACCTGCAATAATGCAGAAATCATGATGGGAGGTAGTACGTAGGCAACACGCTTCAAGGCATTTTTACGCACAAGCATCTCAAGCAACGGAATTCTCTTGACTTTTAATACTCGTTTAATGAAATGCAGCGATATCTGATAGAGCAATCTGGAAATAAAGAACGCCAAGATAACTATTAGTATCAAGAAGATCACGCCGTCCAGCTTATCGGCCACACCTTCCGAACAGCCAATCCAAAGCAAAAATTGATGTATAAAACCAAGTAAGGATTCGGCTAAATCATTTGTAAACATAATACCTTTCATTTGTCCGCTTTTGTTTGAATAATTCGTGTTCCAGCAGGTACATCTTCCGTCACCCAAATATTACCACCGACAGTGGCATGATGACCAATGGTAATTCGTCCAAGAATAGTCGCGTTTGAATAGACAATCACATGATCTTCCAAGATGGGATGACGAGGAATACCTTTGATTGGACGACCATCCGAATCTAAAGGAAAGCTTCTAGCACCGAGCGTAACACCTTGATATAGTTTTACATAGTTTCCAATTATACTTGTCTCACCAATCACAACTCCCGTACCATGATCGATGGTGAAATGTGAGCCAATCTTTGCTCCCGGATGGATATCAATTCCAGTCTCACTATGAGCCATCTCAGTAATAATACGCGGGATTAAAGGAACTCCCAATTCCAATAATTTATGAGCAATACGATAGTTCGAAATCGCACGTATTGCCGGATAACAACTGATGACTTCGCCAAAAGACTTGGCAGCAGGATCACCATTATATGCCGCTTCCACATCGGTAGCGAGTATTGCGCGGATCTCGGGGAGCGATGCGATAAAAGTGGCAGCCAACGCAGAAGCCTGATGACGTTGTTTGTCAGTACAAGTAATACATTCTTCATCACTGCCAAAGCATAAACCGGCAAGGATTTGCGTAGTGAGCATATCAAACAAACGTTCGATATTCACACCTATATGATAATTGACGGTACGACTACTTACCGAGGAATGTCCAAAGAAACCAGGGAAGAGCACCGCACGACATAATTCAATAATTTCGTGAAGTTTTTCACCTGAGGGCAGGGGATTCCCATCCTTCTGTTGATGAAACAGACGTGTAAACGACTTGCTTTCCGACAATTCATCCACTGTCTTGCCTAAGATTGATGCTAAATCTACATTCATACGTTGTATTTGTTATATTTCGTAGCAAAGATAAAATAAAACGAATGGACGAAGAAATAAATTTGTGTTTATCTGAAGTAAAGACACAAAAGAAAAGGGCATTCCCGAAGGAATACCCTTTTAAAACTATATACGATTAAAAGATTTAGTCTTTCTTTTCAACTGGAGCAATGCATTTCCAAATGATAGCTGAAAGAACAGCACCTACGAACGGACCAACAATGAAGATCCAAAGGTTAGTTAATGCTGTACCACCTTGGAAAAATGCAGGAGCGATAGAACGAGCTGGGTTTACAGAAGTACCAGTATAACGGATACATGCCAAGTGAACCAATACCAAGCTCAAACCAATTGCCAAACCAGCGAAGTTGTTGGTAGCACCGTTTGTCTTAGATGTAGCACCCAAAACAACCAGGACGAATACACAAGTGAAGAAGATTTCAGCCAATAAGCCACCCAGAGGAGTAACACCTGCCTGCAAATCGTTTGCACCTGTTCCTACCAAACCAGCATTTGCTGTCAGTACCCAAAGAATTGCTGAGCCAATGAATGCACCAATAACTTGGAACAACATGTACATTCCAGCATCCTTACCAGAAATACCCTTGTTCAGATAAACACCTAATGTGATTGCTGGATTGATATGGCAACCAGAAATACCGCCAATGGTATAAGCCATAGCAACAACAGCAAGACCAAATGCCAAAGCTGTACCAATTACTGTACCAGCATTAGCAACATCTGCACAATTAGATGAGCAATTCAAACTAACTGCGACACCACATCCCATTAAAACCAGCACCATGGTGCCGAACATTTCTGCTAAATACTTTTTCATAAG
>CAMVLL010000153.1 GCA_947168315.1 uncultured Bacteroidota bacterium
CATACCACCCTTACCGATAGCCAACGATACTTCTTCCGGTCTCAGATAAACCTCTGCCTTGTGCTCATCTTCGTGCAGTACGATGGATGAGATTTTTGCAGGACTCAGCGCACGCTGGATGAAAAGTTGAATATTGGATGTGTAGTTTATCACATCGATATTCTCATTGTGCAGTTCTCGAACGATGCCATGGATACGTGAACCCTTAACGCCGACACATGCTCCTACCGGATCAATGCGATCGTCATACGATTCAACGGCAACCTTTGCCCGTTCACCCGGGATACGTGCGATTTTCTTAATCGTAATCAAGCCATCCAGAATTTCAGGAACCTCAGCTTCCAACAGACGCTCCAAGAACACCGGTGATGTACGGCTTAAGATGATACGAGGGTTGTTGTTTGCGTTTTCAACTCTGGCAACAACGGCACGAACAGTTTCTCCTTTACGGAAGAAATCGCTTGGGATTTGTTCAGTCTTCGGCAAGAACAGTTCGTTCTTCTCGTCATCTTCCAGCAGGATCTCTTTTTTCCAAACTTGGTAAACCTCAGCGCTGATAATTGTACCAACTTTGTCAACATATTTGTTGTACAAACTATCCTTTTCCAACTCCAGAATCTTTGAAGCCAAAGTCTGACGTAAGGTAAGGATAAGACGTCGGCCAAACTTAGAATAAGGAACCAAATCGGTTACTTCCTCACCAATCTCGTAAGATGCATCGATTTTGCGAGCATCCGAGAGTGTAATCTCCATGTTCGGATCGGTAAGTTCTCCGTCAGCTACAACGGTACGGTTCTGATAGATTTCCAAATCGCCTTTATCTGGGTTGACAATGACATCATAATTCTCATCGGTGCCAAACATTTTAGCGATGACATTACGGAATGATTCTTCCAACACGCTGACCATCGTGGTCTTATCTATATTCTTCAGCTCTTTAAATTCCGCAAAAGTGTCAATCAAACTGATTGTCTGTTCATTCTTTTTGGCCATAATTATTTAAACTTGATAACGTATTTAGTATATTTTATTTCATTATATGCAAAGGTGAGGTCTTCATCCTCCATGTGTGGGCGTTTTGCTCCTTCCGGTTTTACCTTTTTCTGAATGGTTACGGTAAAATTCGACTCATTAGCATCCTTGAGCGTACCAACCAGTTTTTTGTGGTCGTTGGTCAAGACTTCTACTTCCTCACCGATATAGTTTTGGTATTGTCTCAATACCTTAAAAGGCTGACCGATTCCCGCAGATCCAACTTCCAATTCATAATCTTCTTCTTCACGGTCTAGCTTGGATTCGATGTAACGGCTCAAATCCACACAATCATCAATCCATACACCTTCGGCATGGTCAATCTCCACTACAATTTTGTTGTCTGGGCTGATGGTAACATCTACTAGAAAATAATCTTTACCTTCCAGCCATTCATCAACGATTCGAATTACGACGTTTTTATCTATCATTTATACAACATTAAGAATAAAAAAAGGGCTTAACCAAGCCCCACCATTCATCCATTCCGCTGCAAATATATAAATTATCTATCAATGACACAAAATTATCGAGAAAAAAATGTAGTTTTGTATGAAGTTTATATCAAAAACATCGAATTATGAGAAAAAATTTGAATACAAACAAATATTTCATGGTGGGGAATGGCTTGCTTGCCTTTGCTGTCTTCATCATCGTAGCATTGTTTATTTATATTTCTTTCCGTTATCAACGTAAAGATGATGCGAAAATCTCTTACGAAGGGAAATACAATATTGAGATTAGTAACGATTTCGCTGGTGATAGCATTGCGGTTTATATCAATGACAGTCTGTTGTTGGGGCGGGTGATGCCGGATGCCGTTGTAAAACTGACTGTTGACCGTTTCGCTGAGGAAAGTGCCTTGATTATTGTGGACGGAAAGACCGACAAAGCCAGTCCTTTCTCGTTGAGCGATAAGGGTAGTCGGATAAAGGTGACTCGAAATAACGGAGTAGTTTATATGTTGGAAACCGAAAACTAGGAAAGATGAAAAGGTATTTCTTACTGACAGTGCTTTGCTTCACTTGTCTTATTGTTGGAGCTCAGACCGTTCGAATGATGAGTTACAATATTCATAACGGAGTTGGTATGGATAAGGTACGCGACTATGATCGTTTAGCCAAAGTTATTCTTCAGATGCATCCGAATTTCGTAGCCATTCAAGAGTTGGACAGTGTGACGCACCGCAGTAACGGTGATGATGTGCTTGGTGAGTTGGCAAAACGTACGAAAATGCGTGCGTTCTATGCACCAGCCATCGATTATGATGGCGGAAAGTATGGAATCGGTGTTCTTGCCAAGAAGAAACCGGTTGCTGTTTATAAACATGCTCTTCCTGGTAAAGAGGAACAACGTGCACTTATTGTTGTTGAATTCAAGAAAATGGTGTTCTGTTGTACCCATTTGTCTTTGACCAAAGAAGATCGGTTGGCTTCGCTCAAGATTATTCAAGATATTGCTTCTCAATTTAAAGGGAAAAAGCCTGTTTTTGTGGCGGGCGACTTCAATGATTCCCCGAATTCACCACTTCTTGAGGCTGCCCAGAACGATTTTCATGTGTTGACGGATATGACTCAACCCACATTCCCGGCTCCTTCTCCTAAGGAGACCATCGATTATATTATTGTGCAAAAAGATTCACTCAAGGATTTCCAAGTGAAGGAGGCAATCGTAGTGAATGAGCCTGTGGCTTCCGATCACCGCCCTGTTTTTGTTAAGGTAAAAGGACGGTAGTTTAGCGTTTAAATTTAGAATTAGGCTTCCCGTTAACGTTTTCGTTATCGTTAGACCTCCCTATGCCCTTAAATTAAAAAATAGCCTTCACCTTCACCGCTTTTATAATTCATTTATAATCAATCAATTGTAAAGTCGGAAAAATTAAAAAGGTGAACCCTTAGGGTTCACCAGACCGAAAATCCCCAAAATAGGTGCTGAGGATAATTAGGAAAATACATTCATCTTCTGTCACCACTCCGTGGTTTGGTTCTATTTTTCCTTCTTTTACGCGGGTTGCGGGCTTCGCCCTTAACCCACGCCTAAACATCTTTCACTCCTTCGGAGTTTCCTGCATTATGAATGTTAC
>CAMVLL010000154.1 GCA_947168315.1 uncultured Bacteroidota bacterium
ACATCTATCATTTATCTTCTGCGACTGCTGTAACATGATGTGCTTGGAGGTCGCATATGAATTGCGCAACGTTACTGACTATCTTATTGGTACTCCTGCGGAAATACCCGGTATTGGAGCCCCATATAACACTGTTGTCCCTGCCATGTTTGAAAAGACTACATTCTGGAAGTCTATCGTAGACTACTATTTCAAGCAACGTGCAGGTGGCTTTGACGTTCCACTTTCCGTCATACAGACCAATGGTATGGAAAATCTGGCAAATGCCACCAAAACAGTGTTGAAGAATAGTGCCTCGAAAATCGGAGAGGGATATCCCAATACAAGTGGATTAATCTATTATTATTATGACTCTAGTAGTCATCAAGTGTTCTTCGATGCCAATGATTTCATTTTAAAGTATGCCGATACAAACGAATACAACAGCTGGAAACAAGTACTTGACAAGACTGTCATCTATAAGAAGATGGCGACATCATGGATGATTAACAAGAACTCATGGCCAAACTATTATGGCAATTACTTCACGGTGACCGAAGAAAAATATGGAGGTGTTAGCATGTTTGTTCCTACATACATCCAGCAGACAACTGATAACAAATACATTCAGCAAATGCAATGGTACAAGGCAGCAGGATACAATGAAATCGGCTGGTAATCATTGCTAAGATACTACAAGAGGCTGGTGATTATTCACCAGCCTCTTCCTTTTTTCCATGGATCACGACTTTGATTTTCGCGATGCGATGCTCATCGAGTTCTGTCACCTCGAAGGTGAAACTATCGTATTCTATCCGTTCATGCAATTCTGGAAAATCACCTTTAATCTCCAACAGCAAACCTGCCAGTGAATCAGCATCTCCTTCGACATCTTCGAAAATATCATCATCAAGGTCAAGGATCTTAAAGAAATCACTCAATAAAGTCTTACCCTCGAAGATGTAGGTGTTCGCATTCACACGAACGTATGTTTTCTCTTCTACATCATATTCATCGTTGATTTCACCCACAATCTCCTCAAGAATATCCTCTAGTGTGATGATGCCACTGGTACCACCAAACTCATCTACCACGATGGCGATATGCACCTTGTTCTCTTGGAATTCACGCAGCAGATCATCAATCTTCTTTGTCTCCGGAACGAAATATGGCGGACGAATAAGAGACTGCCACCGGAAGTTAGCTGGCTTCGAAAGGTGCGGAAGGAGGTCCTTAATATATAGGATACCACGTACATTATCTATAGAATCCTGATAGACAGGAATACGGGAATAATTATTTTCAACAATACACCTGATAACATCAGGAAACTTGCTGCGGAAGTCCAAGTCGACGACATCCCGACGTGAGGTCATCACCTCCTTGGCCGTCTCATCACCAAAACGGACGATGCCTTCCAACATATTCTTCTCTTCCTTCAGTTCATCCTCATCCGTGAGTTCCAAAGCCTGTTCCAAATCATCGACACTCAGCACATGACTCTCTTTCTGCACCACCTTCGATGCCCAAATACCTGAACGAATCAAAACTGATGCGACAGGATAGAACACCTTCCGCAGAAAGGTAATACCACCACAGAATCTACGACACATAGCCAAAGCATGTTGTCCGCAATACACCTTCGGAATAATCTCACCGAAGAGCAAAAGCAAAAAGGTCAGCAAAACCGTGATGACCACGAACTCCAACCACACTGCATTTCCGAAATCAATAAGATGGGCGAAGAAATAAGTACTAAGCATAATAATAGCCACATTCACCAAATTATTAGTAATCAGGATGGTGGCTAATGTCCGTTCAGAATCTTCTCCTAAAGCAAGAATCTGTTTGTCACGCTCGTTGTTACTTTCTTCCAATTCGTTCAAATCATTGGGTGACAATGAGAAAAAAGCGATTTCGGAACCAGAAGCAAAACCCGAAAAAAATAGGAGTATAACGGCTAAGATGGCCGCAAAGATGGCTCCCATAGAGGGAGCCATGATTGTTACTTCATTAAATATCGATAGAAAATAGTCCATTTTCAATAATTAAAATGGAAGCTGTCCACTCTGTTCTGCTTCACTCTGAGACTGTTGAGCAGAAACCTCCGGAGAAGCTACAGACTGTTCAGCTGATGAAGTCGACTTCGGAGAAAGCAACTCCAGATTATCTGCCCAAATCTCTGTGGCATACCTCCGCTGTCCCTGCTTATCATCATAGGTCGTATAACGAATACGGCCCTCAATGTAGAGCTTGTCACCTTTGTGGACATACTTCTCAACAATCTCTGCTAATTTTCTCCACAAGATAACATTGTGCCAATCTGTGTGATCAGGTACTTGAGTACCATTTTGAAGTGTATAACCACGTTCGGTTGTAGCAAGACGAACACGAGCTACAGCAACACCTTGATCAACATAACGTACTTCAGGATCTTGTCCTACGTTACCAATTAACATGACTTTGTTCATAGTTATTAATAATTTAAAAGGTTTATAATATACTATTTGGCTTGACCCAAATAGCGGAACTTAAAGTTCTTTCCTTTAGCTGATGGGAATTGGCTTCTATCATCAACACGTTCCCTCAGATGTTCAACAATACGATTATAGCAATCCATACCGGACTCAGCCTTCACGTTAGCAATAAACTGAGTGTCACGATACTGAAACTTACCAGTACCAGGTACCATCAGTACACGCTTAAAGTCTATCATGCCCTCATACCATCCTGGACGAATCTCGTTCAGACGAACAAGGGCTGGTGCAGCGGGTTTCGTCATAGGCGGTGTACCTACATGAACAGCCTTCTTTTCCTTAAAATCCTGCATACTCTGTGCTTCTGTCTTTATAATGATAAAATAGACTCGTGGACGAACTTTATAGCGTTTGGGATAAAACACATCACTAGATGCGTACTCTCGGATATCAGCCTCGAGCACAGGATTCATCCCTACTTCTTCTATAGCACTAAGAAAATCTATAGCCTCGTCAACACTGGATACTAGCGTTTCACGGTCAAAATACCTTAAATATAAATTCATTGTTG
>CAMVLL010000155.1 GCA_947168315.1 uncultured Bacteroidota bacterium
AAAATATCTGACCAATATGCCGAAAAACTTGACAAGATAGACCCAAGACCGCTATTGTAAATGTCAATATAAAAATGTCGGAAAAGTGGAATATAAAAATGTAGGTTTTTCCGCTTATTCCTCTGTTGCCTGAACTTCCAGCAAGGCCCTTTTATCTTTCGTTCGGTATGACGGACCCTTGATGGATATAATAGCCGAATGATGTAGCAAACGGTCAAGCAATGCATTCGCTAAAGTGGCTGATCCAAAGAATTCGCCCCACTTTGAGAATGGCATATTTGTTGTAATGATCGTACTATTCTTCTCATAACGTTTTGCTATTAGCTGAAAGAAGATATTCGCCGTATCGATATCGATAGGCATGTATCCTATTTCATCGATTATAAGAACCTTATATTTTGAAAAGAATTTAAGCCTCGTTTCTAATCGGTTTTCCTGGTATGCCTTTTTAAGCTGTGTAATCAGGTTTTCAAACGTTATGAAATAGGTTTGCTGCCTTGCCTTTGTGCAGCTAATGCCCAATGCTGTTGCCAGGTGTGTTTTCCCAACTCCACTCGAACCGATAAAAATGACATTTTCCTTGTTTTCAACAAAGGCTAATGAGTTGAGTTCAAGCAGTTCTTTCTTGTTTAGGTTGGGTTGAAAATCAAAATCGAAGTCATCGAAAGTTTTTATAAACGGGAAATTTGCGATGTGTAGGTTGATTGCGTCGCGTCTTACCTGCTTATTCTTCTTTTCAATGTCAACGAGTTCCTCCAACGCTTCACTAAAGGACTTTTCGCCTTTATTAACAAGCTCGGAGTAATGGACCAGATGCTCTTGCATCTTCTCGATACCAAGGTCTGTAAGACCGTTAATTAGTCTCTGCGGTGCTGATGCAGCCATAATGAACCTCCTTACAGGAGTTCATCCATCCGCTTGAGATTGGCCTGGGCCAGTTCCTCAATGGAGTCATTATTACGTATTTTCCCGTTTAGAAGCTGCTTGTAGTCTTCAGAACGGTAATTAAGTCTTTTACCTGTCAGTGAATGTGTAGCTATTAAATCCGTGCTATAATAAATGTACAGCTTATCGGAACATACCTGTAACCGTACGGGCTTTCCTATATAAGCTGGAGGCACGGAATACTTACACTTGCTGAAGGTGACCATTGAATCCTTTCTTACCGTGGTTTGGCGATCGTGGGGAAGATAAGACTCAATGACTTCATCAGCCGGCAATGATTGTAAGTATTCCTTTTCTTTCTGAAACAAAAGAAGAGGTGGTACTCCGGTTTCATCACAAACGCGTTTACATACTTTAAAGTTGATTTTTTGGAGGATTGCGATTAGTTCTTCCTCAGAGTCAAATTCTCCCTGATAGGGAAGAATCCAAGCCATAAACTTATTCATGGCTTCAACCTTGCCTTTTGTAAAAGCGTGCCGTGGCTTACACAGCTTTATTTTGAAGTTAAAGTCTTTGGCAAAAGATCTCATCTTTTCATTGATATGACGATGATTTCCTTTTAAATCCACAACGGACGCCATGTTGTCAAAAAGGATTTCTCTAGGTACTCCACCGGTTGCCTTAAAAGCGGCAATCAAGCAGTCGAATACATCCTGTCTTGTTTTGTATAGTTTGTAGATAAAGATGGGGTATCTAGAATAACCCAGCTTATAATCAAACACCTGAAAGGTGAAGATTTCGCCATAGCGGTTGGCAATGGAAACATCTTCTTTCCAGTCAACCTGAGCCTGAATTCCTGGCTCTGTTTCATATCTTGGGTGTCCGGTATCTTTCTTCTTCGGATTAAGCCCTTTTGATTTGATATATTTATTGAAGTTGGAATAGGTTCCGATGTCCGGATCCACTTCATCATGAATGAACTCGTAAATCGCTCTAACGGTAGTTCCTTTGATGGCTAACTTATCCGTGATAAGCTGCAGATGTTTGTCCAGTTTACTTGTTTTGTTGCGATGAATTGGCTTTCCTTCGTACCCGTAATAATACTTTTTCACGGTACGCCAATCGACATCGTATCTGCGGCCAAGAGCAGCAAAGTTAGGTTTAGTTTCACTCATACGAATTATTTTAAGCTGAGTGATTATTCTCTGATCCATGGGAATACACCTCCATGGATTAAGGGTATCACTCCTAGTGGAATCCTACATTTTTATTTTCCACTAAACCTACATTTTTATTTTATCTTTTACATTATACAAAATTGAAGGAAAGCGCACAAAAAATATCAAACTCGATTATGTTGTAAAACAGATTCTGAGAGGAAATATCAAGGAGTTTGAAGTAACCAACAAGATTGATGCAGATTTGTACATTAAATTTGGTAATAGAATTAAGCGAGCATTTGAATATATGAACGAGGAGTCGTTTGTTGCTGTTAATAGAGATGTTCAGGTATATGTTCTTCAAGGTCATCCGCGAGTAGGAAAATCTACATTTTGCAAAGTGTGGGCAAACAAAAAAGGAAAATCTATTGCATTTTCATCTGCGGGAAAGAATGCTGTCGATGAGTATAGAGGTCAGCAGGTTTTTGTGTTTGATGATTATAATTATTCCGTTACTCCGATTGACGATATGAAGAAAATTCTCGATCCTCATAATAATGCTGGGGTTGCGGCAAGATTCAAAAATAAGTCGTTCAAGAATGTTGATACTATTTTTATTTGTACAAATACTCCGATATGTGAATGGTATTGTTCGGAATCAAAAGAAGACAGAGAAGCTTTTTTTAAGCGTATTTCATGTGTCCTTGATTTTGTTGATAGATCATCGGATTTTGTTGCTACATATACAGTGAATGAGATTGTTGAGCATGAGAATGAATTTGTTTTGAAGTCAGTTGATGATAAAAAGCACATTTTCGATTTGAAAAAATATTTTGATGTAACTTTAAGTGAAGACATTTCTTTGTTAAAACTAGGATTATGCGATAAATATTTAATACTATTTTTATTGGGA
>CAMVLL010000156.1 GCA_947168315.1 uncultured Bacteroidota bacterium
TAGTCGAGCGGGTTGAGATTGATTCCTAACTGCTGGTCGTTGTATTCGCCATATACAGGCTTTTCCGCCATACTCCTATTCCGTGCTTTGGGCTTTGTCTTGATCGTATGGGTGAAGTCAAAGCGCTTTCTGACTTCCATACTCCCAGGCGTAGCTCCATCCTCATATTCGTCGTTGAAGTAGATGACTTCATCACCAACGGTACATGACATCAGGAACTGCCCAAGATCTACTAACGTCGGATCAAATGCATTTGCTGTCAGTCCATCAATACCTCCGACTCCTTCCAACCAAAAGGTACTGTGGATATTTTGGCCTTCATCCTGACACATCATGATATCTCTATACACACCTTTAAACCCTTTTATGCCTCCTGTCTGTTTCGGTCCAATAATAAAAGCCCGATAATCAGGATAGTCATTCATGAAATACAGGGTGTCATTGGCACCGAGGGAGAAGTCATACATCATCCTCATAGAGTGTGTCCCCTCATCGTAGAGGTACACTTTTTGATTCTCTTCGTACCATGCTCCCATTTTGATCAGGGTATCTGGATGGGCATAATAATCATAATATGGATAATTCGGACTAACATATTGCTGGCTCATCATCTGCTTGCATGTCTTTCCGTCGATAATTGTGTCGCCATCGAAATAGTTGTAGCGAATTATCTGTACAAGATTACCCGAATTAAAGGCACCGAACTTCCACACCTTACCCTCTTCGATAAACGGGCGATAATCATTCTGTGGCGTCTTGTTGATGACGGGATGCTCCTCTCTTTGATTATCCACGACGATGTAGTTGAAGTTCGGATCGAAACCGGGTACATAGAAGTCGGTCTGATGAAGGGCCATACAATCCATAAGTGGTTCCACTTCCTGTATTTCGAATTCAATCTTGTGAACCAACGGATCATCAGTATTACTCTCGTAGAAATAGGCATAATTGTTAGGCCCGCATTGGGTGAATACCTCTCCATAGACATGCAGGCGGTCACCTTCCAATTCATAGGTAAGGTGATGGCGTCCCCATTCATCTCTCTCTTTACTTTCTGCGCCCGTAGGTAAGTTGCAGCCATGAACAGGGCCATACATGTTATATAGCGAGAATGGCAGATAAGCGTTTTCGGAATTGTCTCTTTCTACGTAAGCCAGACAAGACATTACCCCAACAAAATCCGGCCTATAAAACATGTTTCTTAGTGTTCCGATACCTTCTATCCATGTTATTTCATAATATCCGCCCGAGGCGTTCTCGACACCAATAGTCCATGTGCGTAGTTTACGATACTTGTTTTCAGACGTCATGATGTCAGGGCCATCATCCAACCATCCCTGCTTCAGCACCTTGCATTTCACAGTAGGTTCAGACTCGTAAGTGAATGTGTCGCCCTCTTTGAGTGAGAAGTCATACAGCATAATGTCCCTGCCCGCCGTCTCGTCGTACTTATACACGCGACGGTTTTCCTCACGATACAATCCTGCATCATGCACTACAGTAAGATCGTCCTCGCTTTGCCAAACCCGGAAGTAAGTCTTACCATCACGCTCAACTTCCTCGGATATTCCGTATTTCTCAAAATGACAGGAGGAGCTCGGGCTAGCGACTGTGCTAACCACATTCCATTGTTTGCCCAACTCCACAAAGGGAAAGTAGTCGGAATCATCTGTACCACTTTCCGATAATGGATAGACAGGACCTTTGTAGACAGCCTGAAACTTCTCCACTTCAGAAGACTGTACATAAACAGTAACTTTTGTATCCATTCCACCGAACAAATCCCTCATGCATTCGGGCTCAAGGACTCCTTTGATATATAACTCTTCCAAACTTTTGGTGTCATTGAATAAATGCCAGCCCAGGTTTGTTACTCCTTCTGGTATCACCAACTTCCGCAAATACATATTGTGATGAAATGCACCGCTTCGTATTTTAGTTACACCTTCTGGCACTGTATAGGTTATACTTGGTGCTGCAATAGGGTAGCCTAAAAGCATTGTCTTGTCTTCTGCAAAGAGCACTCCGTCCTTAGAGCTGAACAAAGGGCAACCATCTTCTACTTCTATCCATTTTAAGGCCTTGCACTCACGGAACGGATTGGCATAAATGGCATCGTCATAGTCAATATCCATACTCCTGATCGTTTTTGGGATAGTCACCTTGGTCGCATGATCTACATTCCAAAAAGCATCCTTATCGATACCCATTACGGTATAAGCCTCACCTTCATAGTTCACTTTCGAAGGAATATGCAATTCCTCTTCTGTCGTCGCCCATCTCATCAGCAGAGCCTTATGCATAACTTTTAGCAATTTGAAACTCATACCGTCAATGGTGACATTCTCAACCTTGTATTCCAGTACCAATGGTTCACTTTCGGTCAGTTCTACCATTCCTTTAAACCACCAGCAGTCCAAATAGAATCTGTTGGGAACCAAGTCACGTACCGTAAACGATACGTTATACAGGCAAACCCATTCTCGATACACCTCCGCACCTTCGGGGATAACAGGAGTGACGTTGATAGTTACTGAATAGGGGGTATCGCCGCTTATGCTGGATGTCACGTTGAAGTCGGTCGTGGCGTCGTAAGTTTCGTAATTGAGCAATTGTACTGATAACACACTACCTTCTTTCGTCAAAACTATCGTTGGATACGGCTGTTTCTTTTCTTCAAGCGTCTTATTAAGGCAGCCGCTGTTCTTCACGTCCGACACCATCGTAGCACTTGCAAGCATTGGCAAGAGTATCAAAATTAATAAGAATAATAGCTTCTTCATATTATTTTGTCTTTTGTTATTATTTGCTATTGAGTAATTGTTCGAGTGTAATGTCGGGATTGGTTTCTCCGAAGACGTCCTTCTTCAGCTTGAGCTTGCGATGTTGGACGGCTGAGATCGTGATGCAGTAGATGTTGCCGATGGTGCGGTTACTGATGCCCAATCGGGTGAGG
>CAMVLL010000157.1 GCA_947168315.1 uncultured Bacteroidota bacterium
AGGCTATCCCGAAGAAACAACGCGTGGAGGTCAAAGATATCCATATCGCTCCGGATGTCAGCAAGCTCGTGACACTGACCGAACGGGTGGATACGTTCTTTTACCTCAACGTATGGATCGAAGGTGAGGAGGCCATGCGAAAGGAATATCCTATTTCGCTGATGGCTTACGATCAGTGGCCCGGCGCATCGGTCGTTCCCGAGTTGTTGGCAAGTTTTGTGACGCCAAACCATCCGATCTTGTCGCGTATCAGTGTGAACGCATCCAAGTTCATGCAGAAATGGACCGGCGACAGTGCCATGGATGAATATCAGACACAAGACCCGAACCGCGTCCGCATGCAGGTGGCAGCCATTTACGAGGCTCTGCGCTCTGAGGCGATCGTCTATGTTACTCCTCCAGCCAGTTTCGAGGAGACAGGACAGCGCGTGCGTATGGTCGATAAAGTGTTGAACGAGAAGGTTGGTACTTGTCTCGACCTCTCTTTGCTCTTTGCCTCCTGTCTGGAATCGATAGGTATCCATCCGTTGCTTGTCCTCATGCGAGGTCATATCTTCATTGGAGCATGGCTGACTCCCGATATCTATACGCAGACCGTCAGCGATGATGCCTCGTTCCTCTTGAAAGGGGCCGCCGATGGCATTAACGACCTGGTGCTTGTAGAGACAACCGCATTGACATCCTCTCAACACTTGTCTTTCGATGATGCGGTCTTCATGGCGGAAAAGAAACTGAAGGATGAACGGAACTTCATCCTCTTTATCGATGTGCATCGCTGCCGACTGAACAATATTCGTCCTTTGCCTCAGCTTGTCGAGAAGGATGGCACGTTAAGCGTGATGAATGATGGCGTAAAACACTCGAATGCCACTGATGAGGTGATGCAGCTGAGCCGTTATGATATCAAGACGGATGAACCGAAAGGAAAGATCACGAAGCAAATCCTTTGGGAGCGCAAACTGCTGGATTTCTCATTACGCAATAATCTTATCAACATACGCGTAGGAAAGCGCGTCATTCCTTTTATCTCGTTTGATATCGACCACTTGGAGGATCATCTTCAGGAAGGAGATACCTATCAGATCTTACCTTCACCGACGAAGGATAGGATGGCTCCGGAAGAGTCGGGTGTGTACGACTCATCGAAGTGGAAAACATCCATGGAGGAACTGATAACGAGCGAGATCAAGAACAAGAAACTTTATTCCTACCTTACTGAAACCGAATTACAGAACACGCTGAAGTTCATCTATCGTACTTCACGTACCGCTATGGAAGAGAATGGTGCCAACTCTTTGTTCGTGGCTGTTGGATTACTTAAATGGTACGAGACGGCACGAAGCATCAAACAGCGTTTTGCTCCTATCTTGCTCTTGCCGGTTGACATCATTCGAAAGGGCGGAGCGAAAGGGTATGTGATTCGCATGCGTGATGAGGATACCATTCTGAATACGACCTTGGTAGAGCTCCTGAAGCAGGAGTTCGGCTTGAACCTTTCGGCCTTGAACCAGTTGCCGAAGGATGAGAGTGGCGTGGATGTGAAGCAGGTTCTGGCCATAGTACGGAACTGTGTACGGGAGATGAAAGGTTGGGACGTGCTGAACGAAGCGCTATTGGGTATCTTCTCGTTTAATAAGTTTGTGATGTGGAACGATATCCACACGAATGCAGATAAGTTGAAGGAGAACCCTGTCATCAAGAG
The DNA here is from genome assembly GCA_947168315.1 of uncultured Bacteroidota bacterium. Classification (GTDB taxonomy): domain Bacteria; phylum Bacteroidota; class Bacteroidia; order Bacteroidales; family Bacteroidaceae; genus Phocaeicola. The sequence continues at coordinate 1,703 of CAMVLL010000157.1, forward strand.
TCTGATGGAGGGTCGCATCCAGTGGAAAGATGAAGATAAGGAGGTAGATGCCCGTCAGATCGACAAGGAAGTGGAACCATCCAACTATGCGATACCTTTGGATGTGGACTCCTCTCAGATGGAATCGGTGATCGAGTCGGGCGAAGGAAAGAGCTTCATCCTTCACGGACCTCCGGGAACAGGTAAGTCGCAGACCATCACGAACATGATTGCCAACGCTTTGTTCAAAGGAAAACGTGTCCTGTTCGTAGCGGAGAAGATGGCGGCATTGTCGGTGGTACAAAAACGTCTGGCAAAGGTCGGACTGGATCCGTTCTGCCTGGAAATGCACTCCAATAAGGCAACGAAATCTCATTTCCTCTCTCAGCTGCAGCAAGCGATCGATGTGGTGCATATCAAATCACCGGAGGAATTCGAGAAAATATCGAAGGAGCTCTTCGAACGCCGTCAGTCTTTGATCGGCTATATGGAAGCATTGCACCGGCCACACGACTCCGGACTCTCTTTGTACGATTGCATCACCAACTTCCTGTCGGTATCAGGTGAAGAGATCCAAATCGATGAGGAGGTGGTTGCATCCCTTGACAAGGATCGTTTATATAAGATACGGGAATTGGTGACCGACCTGGATACGGTGATGAAGATTACCGGTCATCCTCAGGAACATCCGTTACGCCATTTCAAGCCGAAGACGCTGGATGCGACAGAGCAGATAAGAGGCTTGTTGGATCGCTATAAACGTATCTTCCTTCAGATCATTCAGCAGAAGCCGTTCTTTGCCAACGAGTTAGCATTAGGCCTTCCGGATAGTGCCGACGGATTGGAGAGAATGCGTAAGCTGAGTGAGCTGCTGACTCATATTCCTGTACTGAACAAGAGCATTTTGGATTTGAGCGCGAATGTAGAACTGTTGGAGGAGTGGAAGGATGCTGCCTTGAATGGTAAACGCAAGGATGAGATCAAGGATCGGTTGCTGAAAGAATATACGGAAGGAATCTTGAAACAGGATGCGCAGGTATTGCAGTTCCAGTGGAAGACTATTCTGACGAAGTGGTTCCTGCCGAAGTTCTTCGCAAAGCGTTCGTTCGTAAAGAAACTGAAGGAATATAATCCGGCATTGAAGGCTGAGAGTGTTCCAGGATTGCTGGAGGATTTGGCGCTCTATCAACAAAGTAACAAGATCGTTGATGAACATGCCGGTGAATGGGCTGAGAAATTCGGCCTCTTAG
>CAMVLL010000158.1 GCA_947168315.1 uncultured Bacteroidota bacterium
AGACTTCCCGATATCCTAAGCCTTCCATGAACGACAACAATTCCAGACTTGTCTGTTGGTCGGGAGAGCCATCGTCCACACCAGGAAGAATATGAGAATGGATGTCTGTCTTACCGGCAAGGATGCCGCTCTTAAGTAAATTATGCTTCCGATTGTAAAAAAACATGCTGACTACGATTATGCGTGATGGTGTTTCTTTTTCTTGGAGAACAAGCGTTTGTACCAAGGTTTCTCTTCATCACCATAGCCATAACCATAGCCGTATCCGTAACCGTAGCCATAACCATAGCCATAACCGTGGCTCCGAATAATGGCACCATTTAGGATCAACGACATATTCTTTAGTTTTCCACTTTCGTAGATCTTTTCAACTTCCGGTAACATACGACGGTCTAATCGACCTACGCGGATGATGAAGATCGTCAAATCAGCAATACGGTTGGTGATCGCTGCATCAGCCACTGCACCGTAAGGCACATTATCTACGAAGATATAGTCGTACTTGTCACGAAGTGAAATCAACAAGTTGTCCAAACGTTCGCTTAACAACAACTCGGCCGGGTTCGGTGCAACAGAGCCTGATGGGATAAAGTCGAGGTTCTCGCCCAACTCGTTTACCTTCAGAATCTCTTCCAACGTTGCCTGACCTGCCAAATAAGCTGTCATACCCTTTGCCCTGTTTTGCTGTGCATGCGAACTCAACGTACCCTTACGGATATCCAAGTCGATCATCAAGACTTTCTTGCCTGTCTGAGCAAAGCATGCAGCCAAATTACTAGAGATATAGGTCTTACCAGCACCGGCACCAAACGAACTGAAGGTGATAATCTTCATATCTTTCGACTTCACACGCATAAAGTCCATATTGGTACGGACAATACGGAAAGCCTCGGATACCACGTCACGGCTATTCGGGGTAACGACAATCGCATTCTTGAAGTTCTTGGTACGTTTCGCACCGTCCTTCGGAATTTCACCCAAGAACGGAACATTGACATAGTCTTCTACATCCTTACGATCCTTAATACGCGTATCAAAGAAAAGGAAAAACAGCAGGATAGCTGCAGGAATTACCAAACCTTCGGCTGCACCAGTCATCATCATCTGTTTCTCATTCGGTGAGATAGGTATCTCGCTACCATGAGCAGGTTCGATAATACGTGCGTTCGATTCGGTCGTAGCTTGTAACAAGGCATTTTCCTCACGGCGATTCAACAGATACAAATATAACTCTTCCTTGATACGCTGTTGACGTTGTATAGACAACATCTCACGTTGCTGTGTCGGGATATATGAGATTCGACCACTCGCCTGACTTGCACGGTTCTGCACATCGCGCAACTTCACATCAGTACCAAGGTTCATATTGTCAACCGAACGGATAATGCTCTGACGCATAGAGTTCAACGAGTTATTCAAGTCCTGTACAACAGGGTTCTTATCGCTACTTCCCTCCAGCAGCTTATCACGTTTCAGTTTTGCTGCATTATACTGTTGAATCTGAGCTTCAATACCTGCATCAGTCACAGTCTGTGCTGGAATCAAGTCGTTAGCTTTGGATGGATCGGTCAGATATTCCTTGATATATCGACCCATCTCTGCCTGCTGCATCAAATCCTTGGCTTGCGTTCCATACTGTTGTTTCTCACCTTGGGAAATGCTGGCCTCTGTACCAATATCAATCATATTATTGGCACGCTTATAATCTTCAATCTGTGATTCAACACCACCCAACTCCTTTTCAATAATCTGTAAACGCTCGTTGATGAAGTTGGTCGTGTTAATAGATGATTGGTTCTTATCCAAAATATTCTGCTCATTATAGATGGTAATGATCATATTCAGAATATCCTCTGCCCGGAATGGATTGGAATCAGTCAGATTCATAGTCAGAATAGATGAAGCATCCTTATCATCCGCTTGGAAAATGCTCAGATGTGATGTAAACTGACCAGAGATAGAAGAAAGGCTATTCTTACGTACATTCACAGATTTGCCATACCATGACTTCGAATAGAACAAAGTAGGGGTAACGACTAGGTTACCTACGGATGTCTTCACAGAATCGCCCATATTGACCAAGACGTTTTTATCACCTGTTGAAAATCCTATCAGTTTTACCTGTTTGTCGTTCACTGGTGTTGCCATAAATGTACATACCTGACGGTCATCAGCATCAGGAAAGACCACCTTAATCGGTGACTGGGTGTACAACTCTTCCTCACGAAGATAATCCATGACTACATAGCTGACATCTGCTCCCAAACGTTTCACGGCATCCTGCATTAACTTACCAGAACGTAACTGCAAGATTTCATTCGACACGTTTGCCTTGCCACCATAGCCAGCCAAACGGTCCAAACGGGCCTCGGATGCCGCAGCCTTCGTATCCTTGAACATCACAGATGCCGAACAGGAATAGGTCTTCTGCATCGTAGAATAACGATACCAAGCGATCCCCACAAAAATGGTAACCGATAATACAAACCAATACCATTTAGATAACAAATATTTAATGATATCCAATGGATTTATATTAAATCCTTTTGAAGCCAACGATTTGTCGGGTGACAAATCTTGTTGTTCACTCATTCTTACCATTTCTTTTTTCTCTAAAGTTTATTTATCTTTTCTATCCAAGTAGAAGAATACCAAAGTCGTCAACGTTACAGCACTTGAAAGGAAGGTTGTCCACATGCTGTACTTCTCACGATTTTCCTGACGCGCCTTTCGTGCATTCGGTTCTACATAAACGATATCATTCTGTTGCAAGTAATAAGCTGGTGACAAAAAGATATCCTTTGAACGAAGGTCATTATAGATGATACGACGCTTGTTACCAAACTCACGAATAACAGCAACACGGTCAATACGGGCATTGTCTGTCAAGTCGCCTGCCATTGCAATAGCTTCCAACAACGTAATACGG
>CAMVLL010000159.1 GCA_947168315.1 uncultured Bacteroidota bacterium
GTGGGTAGCCATACCGGTGGATATACTCCTTTCTATTTTGATATCACAGCAGCATTACAGAAGAATAACACGTTGACAGTTCGTGTTTGGGACCCGACGTCTGACGGCTATCAACCGAGAGGAAAGCAAACAAACAATGCTTCTGGAATCTGGTATACACCAGTGTCGGGAATCTGGCAGACTGTTTGGCTGGAACCTGTGAACAAAGTTCATATCGCTGACCTTCGTACCACTCCGGACATTGATGGTAATCAGTTGAAAGTAAAGGCAGTTGTATGCGGCGTGACTCCAGACGACTTGGTAGAAGTGGACGTTTTCGATGGCAACCGGAAGGTGGCAACAGGAAAGAGTATCAATGGTGAAGAGGTCAGCGTGGAGATGCCTACGAACGCTAAACTATGGTCGCCCGACAGTCCTTTCCTCTATACAATGAAAGTGACTTTGAAACGCGAAGGCAAAGTGATGGATGCGGTGGATAGCTACACAGCCATGAGAAAATTCTCTATCAAGCGTGACAAGGACGGCATCGTACGTATGGAACTCAACAACAAGCCGGTATTCCAATACGGACCGTTGGATCAAGGTTGGTGGCCGGATGGATTATATACAGCTCCTACGGATGAGGCTCTGAGATATGACGTGCAGAAGACGAAGGATTTTGGCTTCAATATGATACGTAAGCACGTGAAAGTTGAGCCGGCTCGCTGGTATATGCATTGCGATCAGCTCGGTATCATCGTTTGGCAGGATATGCCTAGCGGAGATAAGAGTCCGGAATGGGTGAACAGACGCTACTTCGATGGACGTGAACGTGTCCGTTCAGCAGAGTCAGAGGCAAACTACCGGAAAGAATGGAAAGAGATTATCGATTACTTATATAGTTATCCTTGCATTGGCACCTGGGTTCCGTTCAATGAATCTTGGGGACAGTTCAAGACAGAGGAAATCGTGGAATGGACAAAGTCGTATGACCCGTCTCGTCTTGTAAATCCGGCCAGCGGTGGTAATCATTACCAATGCGGTGATATCCTTGACCTACATAATTATCCTGCACCCGAGATGTATCTTTACGATGCTGCACGTGCAACCGTATTAGGTGAGTACGGTGGTATCGGTCTCGTGATAAAAGATCATATCTGGGAGCCTGATCGTAACTGGGGCTATGTGAAATTGAATTCTTCGAAAGAGGCAACAGATGAATATGTGAAGTATGCTGAGATGTTGTATGATTATATTGCAAAGGGATTCTCGGCAGGCGTATATACGCAAACGACGGATGTGGAGACGGAAATCAACGGTATCATGACATACGACCGAAAGGTGGTTAAACTGGAAGAGGATCGTATCCGTGCCATCAACCAGAAGATTTGTAAGTCTTTAGAAAAATAATTTAATGATTTGATAATATGAAATGGATTCAATTGATGATGGGAGTATTGCTCGTAGGCTTGTCGGCCTGTCGGCATAATGAGGCGTTGGAATCAACAAAAGTAAATTATTATACTAATCCGGTCGTTGCATACAGTCTGCCTGACCCAACCATCTTGCAGGAAAATGATCAGTTTTATTTGATGGCTACAGAGGATATTCACAATGTACCTATCCTACGCTCGACAGATTTGATTCATTGGACAGAGATTGGCACAGCCTTTACAGAAGCGACTCGTCCAACCTTCGAGCCTGGAGGTGGTATCTGGGCTCCGGACATCAATAAGATTGGGAAAAAATATGTGATGTATTACTCAATGTCGAAGTGGGGTGGTGAATGGACTTGTGGAATTGGTGTGGCTTCAGCCGATAAGCCGGAGGGCCCATACACAGATCACGGTATGTTGTTCCGCAGTAACGGTATTGGTGTTCAGAATTGCATCGATCCATGCTTCATACACGAAAAAAACAAGAACTTCTTGTTCTTTGGCAGTTTCCACGGGATTTATTTCGTAGAGTTGTCGAATGACGGACTATCCGTCTTACCGGGTGAGACGCCGCTTCAAGTAGCAGGAAACGCGTATGAAGGAACTTATATCCATAAACGTGGAAACTATTATTACATGTTTGCTTCTATCGGTACTTGTTGTGAAGGAACTAGGAGTACATATACGACAGTTGTCGCTCGTTCAGAGAATTTGTTCGGACCGTATGTGGACAAACAGGGTAACCGGATGATGGACAATAATCATGAAGTTCTCATTCATAAGAACACGATGTTCGTGGGTACTGGACATAACTCAGAGATTGTAACCGATAAGAAAGGGAATGATTGGATCTTTTATCATGCATTTGAGGCAAATAACGCCAAGAAAGGTCGTGTGCTGATGATGGATCGGATCATCTGGGAGGATGGATGGCCGAAAGTTGAAGGCAGCGTGCCTGCTTTACAAGCTATAGCTCCTGCTTTCTCTTTTATATTTCATTGACATTGATATATCCGTGCATAACGGCATAGATGGTCAAGCCGGAAACCGACTTGATTCCCAATTTCTCCTGAATGTTCTTCCGATGTGAGATAACCGTTGTCAAACCAATGTGGAGCTCTTCCGCTATCTCCTTATTTATATATCCCTTTGTGATGAGGATAAGAACTTCGATTTCACGCTTCGTCAACAACTCGGGCACTGTCATATTCTCCTGAACGGGAGGCTGATGTTGATGACCATGCTTGTATAGTTGAAGAATATCTTTCGTCAACGCCTTCTCACTTTGATAAGTGTTGATGGTATATAATCCTTGGAGGGTTGCAGGCTTTTCACCTTGCGTAAGGATGACGCATCTTATCTTGCGAGGAAGGAAGAAATTTACGTTGTTGAAGTAAATCTGTGAAGAAATAAAGTAATGGGCATACGTATCGCATGTCTTGTCCTCAAATTCCTCAAACGAAGAGA
>CAMVLL010000160.1 GCA_947168315.1 uncultured Bacteroidota bacterium
TTCCCAATATTGAATATCCCATCTGAAACCATTTGCCCATCCCTCCGTATAATGCCGGATGATATGCTCACAAATAACAGCCCATTTCTGAAAGTCGGCTGGTGGAAGAATACCATATTTCTTCTTTTCATGTTCGATGCGTTGTCCTAAACGAAAGAAAACTTTCGTTCCAGCATCTTGAATACTTTCAAGATATTCATCTGTTAACACAAAATCGTAAGATGCAGGATCGTTTGCGTCCTTTGAAAAATCAGGAAATATTCCAGTAATATCCACACTATGATGACCTCCGTATGCCGAAAAGAAAGAAGCATCGTGAGTTCGTGCAAAAGGAATCTTTGCTGCTTCATAAGTAGGGAAATTTCCTCTTGACTGATCACTTCTGATTCTTACTGGGCCGTTGTTTACTGCGTTCATTGGTTTAATATTACCCGTTGTTTGAGAAGGAATGACGACGATATCCGCCATACATAACACACATGCGAGGAAGAATAATTGGAAAATAATGATTCTTTTCATATGTCAAATGATTAATATATGGTAAAGTTATGGATTCTTTTTCTAAGATACAAATTATTATCACATAAACAAAAACGAAAACTTATGTATTATTTTTAAATATCTAACCTTTGCTTATTAGAATATAATTTATAATTTTGTCACATTCGTTTGAATTCTGGCAAATTCAGGAGAATGTATAGAATGAGAAAATAGTAATCATTTAAAAATAATAATTATGTTTGAAGGTCAACCCAAAGGTCTGTTTGCTTTAGCACTGGCCAACACTGGCGAACGATTCGGTTATTATACGATGATCGCCGTCTTTGCATTATTCTTAAGGGCCAATTTCGGTCTATCTGCCGGAACAGCCGGTTTAATTTACAGTAGTTTCCTTAGTTTAGTTTATTTCTTGCCTTTATTTGGTGGTATGTTAGCTGATAAGTATGGCTACGGAAAGATGGTAACAATCGGAATTATTGTTATGTTTTTCGGTTATCTCTTCCTGTCAATACCTCTTGGAGGTGGTATGATGGCACTTTGCTGTATGCTAGCTGCTTTGCTTTTTATCAGTGCTGGTACCGGTTTGTTCAAAGGTAATCTGCAAGTAATGGTTGGAAATCTGTATGATGATCCAAAATATGCTAACAAACGTGATGCTGGATTCTCATTGTTCTACATGGCTATCAATATCGGTGCGATGCTTGCTCCGACAGCTGCTATCAAAATGAAAGAATGGGCACAACTAAGCTTGGGTTATTCAGAGAACGACGCTTATCACTTCTCGTTCATGGTGGCATGTTTCTCTTTGATTGTTTCAATATTGATTTATTATTTCACTCGTGCTTGGTTCAAACACACAGAAGCTACTTCTCGTAAGAGCGGTGTTGTTTCAAATGAAGAAGAATTATCACCTGCTGATACAAAGGCACGTATCGTAGCTCTCTGTTTGGTATTCGCCGTTGTTATCTTCTTCTGGATGGCTTTCCACCAAAATGGTTTGACATTGACGTATTTTGCTAACGAGTTCACCCAGAGATCATCTGAAGGTGTTCAGACATTGGCTTTCGATGTTTTGAACCTTGTTGCCATTGTGATTATGGTTTATGCAAGTTTCTTCCTGTATGAGGCAAAGACTGCTAAGAGTCGTGCAATCTCTATCGGTGTAATCTTGCTTTCATTGCTTTACCTCTATTATAAATACACGCAGATTAACGGTCCGATCAGTCTGAGCGCACCTATTTTCCAACAGTTTAATGCATTCTACGTAGTTGCTTTGACTCCGTTCAGTATGGCTATCTTCGGTTATTTGGCAAATAAGGGCAAAGAACCTTCTGCTCCACGTAAAATGGCGTATGGTATGTTAGTTGCTGCCGTTGCTTATCTTGTAATGGTCATCGCTTCTAACGGTTTGCCTTCACCAGACGAGCAGAAAGCTTTAGCTGCTGGTGGAAATGACGTATTAGTATCTGCTAATTGGTTGATTGGTGTTTACCTGATCATGACATTTGGTGAACTTTTGCTTAGTCCGCTGGGTATTTCTTTCGTATCAAAGGTTGCTCCTCCGAAATATAAAGGTATGATGATGGGTGGTTGGTTTGTTGCAACCGCTGTAGGTAATCTCCTTGTCAGTGTTGGTGGATTCCTTTGGGGCGGATTCCCATTGTGGGTATGCTGGGGAACATTCATCGTCCTCTGTTTGTTGTCGGCAGGCTTTATGTTTATAATGATGAAACGTCTCGAGAAGGTTGCAAAATAAGATTTTGTAATTCAATCATAAAAAAAGAGAGCATCCAAAAATGCTCTCTTTTTTATTGTTCAAAAGAAACTAATCTGATTTCTTAAATAATTAAGCTTGTCACCTAGGTGGTTAACTCTTGTCACCAATGTGACAAGCCTTTGTCACCTTTGTGGTAAGCCTTTGTCACTGATGTGGTTAGATTAATAATTCGCGTTGTCGACAGAATAGTCCGGCAAATTTCTCATCCACATACTCAACTGGTTCTTTAAAGATTCCGAAAACGGATGAGCCTGAGCCACTCATTGCTGCATAAACTGCACCAAGGTCGTAAAGTTTATCTTTGATGGCTACAATATTAGGATGAGTAGGGAAGACTGTCTTCTCAAAATCATTGACCAATAGTGTTTTCCATTCTTCCAAAGGGCGACTGATAGCTTCTTTTATGGATATTTCGGGCATCTTGGGTTGAATATTAGCATAAGCCTCTTTTGTAGAAACAAAATCATCAGGTTTTACAAGCACCAGGTAGTGATTCTTCAAAGAAACATCCACTTCTTCAAAAATATTTCCAATGCCTTTAGCGAGTACCGGACGGTTTTCAATGAAGAATGCACAGTCGGCACCTAATATTGAC
>CAMVLL010000161.1 GCA_947168315.1 uncultured Bacteroidota bacterium
TTTTGCATTCAATGAGGAAGATAACCATATCGCACAAATCCATGATCAACTAGAGAAGCAGATTGAAGAGCTGTCGAACAGCAAAGATCATGTATTGCTCGAACTGTTGAACCGTTACCCTATCATATCATCGAATGCCCATAAACGGCCGTTCAAGAAAAGGTGGCTAAATATTTTGACAGGACTGTTCATCCCTGTCGGACTGGTGTTCTTCTTCCGCATCTGGATGTTCAGCATCCGGTTGGATAAGGACTTGAACCGCATCATCCAAAACAATCATGATGTGACCGAACGAATTAAAAGTGAATCATTAATAAAATAACAAACTATGGAAGAAGCGATCAAACTGAATACCATCGAAGAAGCGATTGAAGAATTCCGTAAGGGTGAATTTGTCATCGTGGTCGATGATGAGGACCGCGAGAACGAAGGCGATCTTATCATCGCAGCCGAGAAGATTACTCCCGAAAAGGTGAACTTCATGCTGAAAAACGCTCGTGGTGTTCTTTGTGCTCCTATAACTATCTCACGTTGCAAGGAACTCGACCTGCCTCATCAGGTTGATGACAATACATCGGTGCTCGGAACTCCGTTCACCGTAACCATTGACAAACTGGAAGGTTGTAGTACGGGTGTGTCCATCCACGATCGTTGCGAGACGATCCGTGCTTTGGCCGATCCGAACTCTACGCCACAGACATTCGGCCGCCCAGGACACATCAACCCTCTGTACGCACAGGACAAAGGTGTGCTCAGACGTGCGGGACATACCGAAGCAAGCATCGATTTGGCTCGTCTGGCAGGACTTTATCCAGCTGCTGCCCTGATGGAAATTATGAGCGATGACGGAACAATGGCCCGTTTACCGGAGCTGAGAGAGAAAGCCAACGAGTGGGGACTCAAACTTGTCTCTATCCGCGACCTGATTGCTTACCGACTGAAAGAGGAATCGTTGATAGAGCGTGGTGAAGAAGTCGACATGCCAACCGAATACGGACACTTCCGTCTGATACCTTTCCGTCAGAAGAGCAGTGGTTTAGAGCATATCGCCCTGATAAAAGGTGAGATCAAGGAAGGAGAGCCGACCTTGGTACGCGTACATTCCTCGTGCGCTACCGGCGATATCTTCGGCTCGATGCGATGCGACTGCGGCAACCAACTGCATAAGGCTATGCGGATGATCGAAGAAGAAGGGAAAGGTGCCATCGTTTACCTGAACCAGGAAGGACGAGGTATCGGATTGATGGATAAAATCAAAGCATATAAACTGCAAGAGAACGGTATGGACACAGTTGACGCCAATCTGCACCTGGGGCATAAAGCTGATGAACGCGACTACGGCGTCGGCGCACAGATTCTGCAGAGCATCGGCATCACCAAGATGCGACTGATGACGAATAATCCGGTGAAACGTGTCGGGCTGGAATCATACGGGCTCTCAGTCGTTGAAATCGTACCTATCGAGATTACGCCCAACAAATACAATGAGCGTTATCTGGAAACCAAGAAAAAACGTATGGGACATACCCTCCATCTATAATCAGCAACAAATTAATATATAATATACTATGAATCAATTATCTGATAGATTGAATCGTTTGACTCCTTCCGCAACGTTAGCGATGTCGCAGAAGAGTGGTGAGCTGAAAGCTCAAGGTGTAGATGTGATCAATATGAGTGTGGGAGAACCAGATTTCAACACTCCAGATCATATTAAGGAAGCAGCCAAAAAGGCTATTGACGAGAACTATTCCCGCTATTCTCCTGTTGCCGGCTATCCGGCTTTACGCAATGCCATCGTTGCCAAATTGAAGAACGAGAACGGTTTGGACTATACTGCTGCCCAAATTACAGTGGCTAATGGTGCTAAGCAATCGGTCTGCAACACGATTATGTGCCTTGTCAACGAGGGTGATGAAGTGATTATCCCTGCTCCTTATTGGGTAAGTTATCCACAAATGGTATTGCTGGCTGACGGAAAGCCCGTCATCGTTCCGGCTGGTATCGAACAAGACTTCAAGATTACTCCGCAACAGTTAGAAGAAGCCATCACACCGAAGACCAAAGCATTGATTCTTTGCTCTCCATCTAACCCTACTGGATCGGTTTACAGCAAGGAAGAGTTGGCTGGACTGGCAGCAGTCTTGGCAAAACACCCGAACGTATATGTCATCGCTGACGAGATCTACGAGCATATCAACTATGTTGGTAAGCACGAGAGCATTGCTCAGTTTGCAGAGATCAAGGATCGCGTCATTATCATCAACGGAGTATCCAAGGCTTACGCTATGACAGGTTGGCGTATCGGCTTTGCTGCCGGACCGGAATGGATCATCAAGGGTATCAACAAACTGCAAGGACAGTATACTTCTGGTCCTTCATCTGTATCTCAGAAAGCAGCCGAAGCTGCTTATACAGGCACACAAGTTCCTGTTGAGGAGATGCGTCAAGCTTTTGAGCGTCGTCGTGACCTGATTGTCAAGTTGGCAAAGGAGATTCCTGGCTTGGAGGTAAACAATCCGCAAGGAGCATTCTATCTCTTCCCGAAATGTAGCTCATTCTATGGCAAGACAGATGGCGAACGCCGCATCGAGAACTCCAATGATCTGGCTATGTACCTCCTCGAAGTGGGACATGTTGCTTCAGTTGGTGGCGATTCGTTCGGCGCTCCTGAGTGCTTCCGCATGAGTTATGCGACCTCTGATGAGAACATCATCGAAGCATTGCGCAGAATCAAGGAAACTTTGGCACG
>CAMVLL010000162.1 GCA_947168315.1 uncultured Bacteroidota bacterium
AGGATAATGGATTAGTCCATCACTTTGATACGGATGTTACGATACCATACGTCATCACCGTGATCTTGCAAACCAAAGAAACCTTCGTGGTTCTCGCCACCGCAGTTGTTCAACAGTTCGAATGCAACCGGCCAAGCCTTCTCGCTGAACTTAGAAGCTTGCAACATTTCTGTCCATTTCGGAGTCCAAAGGTGGTATTCCAAAACGTTTTCACCGTTCTGATAGTGAACAACAGTTCCTTTGTAAACCATGATCTTAGCTACGTTCCACTCACCAAATGGTTTTGCATTCTGTGGATTAGCTGGAATCATATCATACAAAGAAGCAGATTTACGGTTACCGTCAACACCTAACTTAGCATCTGGGTGATTCTCGTTATCCAAAACCTGATATTCTGGAGCAGAAAGATAGATAGGCTCAAATTCACCTTCCTTACCTGCTACAGGAACTTCCTGTGCCAGATAGAAGATACCAGAGTTAGAACCTTTGGCAACTTTCCATTCCAATTCAACCTCAAAGTTTTTAAACTTATGAGCAAAAATCAAGTCACCACCTTCAGCGCTCTGACCTTCGCCAGTACCTGAACCGTTGATCTTGATGCAACCATCTTCAATAATCCAACGTGGAGGAACGTTTGTCTTACCATAACCACGCCATCCGTCCATAGATTTGCCGTCAAACAATACAATGTATCCATCTTTGTCAACAGGGAGAGACAATGTCTTGTCCTCTGCACCCATCGGAGTAGTAGATACTGCTACATCAACATTAGCTGCTTGAGCTGGTTCTGCCTCAGCTTCAGCTTTCTTCTGCTTTGCACAAGCAGTAAACGCAGCTGCTAAAACGAAGCAGCCTGCATAAGCAAGAATTTGTTTTTTCATTACAAAATAATATTTAGTTCAACAAAATAAAACTGTCTTCTTAAAATCGTTTTACTTATTTCAGCTCCCAAAATTACATCTTTTTATATATATTAATAAGGTAAACGCTCCTTTTTAATATTTCTTTAACATTCAATTTTCGTCAGACTTTCAGGAATACTTTCTTCTTATACAAGAAATAGAGGAATAGCCAGCAAACAGTAATGTATGCTGCACTCGAGAAGAAGGCTTGTGAGTTTTCAGGGAACAGACGTACCAGTCCGCCGAAAATCTTATCAGTCGTAAACCTGAAGTTGATGAATTGCTGTGCCAGATAAATGGTGATGGAGTTGAGGCCTATCACGGTAAAGAAGAGAATCCAGCCACGATGGTTCTTCACATCGATGATGTAATAGAAGAGGGCGAACATCAAAACAGAATATGCACCGACTACTAAAACAAATGTGCTGGTCCACATCTTCTTATTAATTGGGAAAACGAGACTCCAAAGAAGTCCGACAACCAACATGATAATGCCAGCGATAACCATATAAAGCACTTTCTTATTCTCGGTGAGTCCTTCTTTCTTGTGTTTTACCCATTCACCGGTAAACATACCTAGCAAAGCTGTTCCGATAGATGGGAAGATACTGAGAATTCCTTCAGGGTCGATATCTCCATAAAGCACCTTTCCCGGTAAAAGGATACGGTCAACATATCCCACTAACGAACCCTTTGCACTGAAAATGTCGGCACCTCCACCATCAGGAGCAGGAATGAAGCCGACAACCAGCCAATATCCAATAAGGAGAGCCGCAGTAATCCATACTCGAGTCTTCCAATTTGTGTTCACAAAGATTAAAGCACCGAACATCCATGCCAAACCGATGCGTGCAAGTACGCTAGCATAGCGCTGCTCTGCAAAGTTGAAGTACAACAAACCGTTATAAATACATCCTAAGAGTACAAGTATCAGTCCGCGTTTGATAATTTTCTTGTAGATTTCACCTTCCGTCTTGCCATTGGCACGTTGCTTCGCCAAAGAGAATGGGAAAGAGATACCAGCGATAAAGAGGAAGAGAGGGAAGATGGTGTCGTGATGAGCTAACCCGTGCCACTCCACATGATTCATTTGATCGGCTAATGCTTGAGTAAAAGAACAAGGGAACCATTGTGCGAGACCAGCAATTAGACCGGCAGCTCCCATGATAAATAACATATCGAACCCTCGAAGGGCATCCAATGACTGCAGACGACCTGCAGGTGCATTCGAATTCTTTTCGTTTGATTTCATGGACTTAATTTGTAACGTTACCTAGATTTTTAAATTGCTCAAATATAGTACATTTTATTCAATATTATTTAAAATCAACCAAGAAACTCAACAAAAAAGTCATATTCTACTCATTTATGGTCAGAAAGTTATACTAATTAAAATGGATTTTCTGTCTCTGATTCTATGTAAAAGCATGAATAATGCATAAACTTTTATACAGATACCTTGCTTTCTCTTATATTATTTGTACCTTTGTGTGGTTATACGCATGTAATATCTCGCTATTATAAGATATAGACATGTGGTGAAAAACTTTTGAAGATGAAGAAGAAAACAATGATAGTAACCTTTGGCGAATTAATGCTTCGTATGCCAAAGGCTGGAATGAAAGCAACGGATTTAGATCTTTCTCAAGCTAAGTTTGGTGGAAGTGAAGCCAATGTGGCTGTTTCTTTGGCAACGTTGGGCGATAACGTGGCTTATGTAACTCGTCTTCCGGAAGGACAAGTGGGTGAGGCTGCTACCAATCGCTTGAAATCTTTTGGCGTCGATACCCAAATGATTCATTATTATGGC
>CAMVLL010000163.1 GCA_947168315.1 uncultured Bacteroidota bacterium
ACTGATCCTAATGCTACAGACGAATATGGTAATCTTCTTTCTGAGCGTTATGCAAACGTTGATTGGCAGGATGAACTTTTCAAATCTCATGCGATGGCTTACAATGCTAATGTTAACATCGCCGGTGGTAGCAAATTCGTTCGTTATTACTCTTCTATCGACTGGACCAATGAACAAGATATGTTCAAGGAATTTGATAACAAACGTGGATATCAGTCTGGTTATGCTTACAACCGTGTAAATGTTCGTTCTAACCTTGACTTTAATATCACTAAAACTACAGTATTGAAAACAAACCTTGCTGGTAGTGTTGGTTTGCAAAATACTCCTTGGTCTAATAACAGTGCCTCAAGTCTTGGTGATTGGTCACTTTCTCAACAGTGGGCTGGTGCATATAACATCGCTCCTAATATTTTTGTTCCTCAATATTCTGATGGTGCTTGGGGTGCTAACTTAGGTTGGGCATCTTCTTTCACTAATGCTACTAACTCAGTTCAAAGTATGGCGTATGGTGATGGTGCTAACAAAACTACTACTACAAACATCCAGACAGACGTAATTCTTGAACAAGATTTGAAGTTTATTACTGAAGGTTTGAGTTTAACAGGTACAATTTCTTGGGACAACCGTTTCACAGAAAAAGAGCGTGGTGTAACAGACCTTTATCACAGTCCTCTTACAAAGATTATTGACCCTCACACCGGTTTGGCAACTTACAAACCATCTGATGCTATTGATGATGTAAACAAATATGACTATGCAGATCCTGTAGAGTGGACAACTGCTAGTGGTAATATCAACCACTGGACTGCAATGCCTTACAGAAATCTTAACTATTCAGTTCGTTTGAATTGGAATCGTACATTAAACAAGAAACACAATATTACAGCAATGGGTTTGTTTGAACGTCAAGAACAAACAAATGGTTCAGAAATTCCTCGTTTGCGTGAAAACTGGTGTTTCCGTGTAACTTATAACTACGATAACAGATACTTTATTGAATACAACGGTGCTTACAACGGTTCAGAAAAATTTGCTGATAAAAACCGTTTCGCATTCTTCAATTCAGGAGCTTGGGGTTGGACAATTTCTAATGAAGCATTTATGGATAATCTCCGTGAAAGCGGTATAATCGAAAACCTTAAACTTCGTGGTTCTTACGGTGAAATTGGTGATGACTCATACGGTGGATGGGACAACAATAAACGTTGGCTTTATGTTTCTACATGGGGTATGGGCGGCAACGCTTTGATGTACGAATCTCCTGATGAAGATAACTTGAGCAGTATCTATCAGTTTTATACTGAAAAAACAGTAGGTAATGAAGATGTTCATTGGGAAGTTGTTAGAAAATTCAATATTGGTTTGGATTTCTCATTCCTTAAAGGTATGTTCCGTGGTAGCTTCGATTTGTTCCGCGATCATCGTACAGACATCCTTATTGGTGGAGGCGATCGTTCTATTCCTATTTATTTTGGTATGGATGCTCCTACAGCTAACCTTGGTGAAGTTAAGACAAAAGGTTATGAATTTGAACTTAAATTTAACAAAGAAATTGAGTCAATTAAAGGTCTTGATTTTTGGGCTAACTTTAGTTTGTCACACGCAGAAAATAAAACTATCAAACGTGAGGATAAAGAGTTATTGCCTTCATATCGTAAACAAGCCGGTTTTGCTATCGGTCAGACACGTTCTTTTATTGATAACGGATTTATGCAGACATACGATGATATTTATGCAAGTCCTAGATATGAAGTTGATGCTAATAAAACTCTTCCGGGC
The DNA here is from genome assembly GCA_947168315.1 of uncultured Bacteroidota bacterium. GTDB lineage: Bacteria > Bacteroidota > Bacteroidia > Bacteroidales > Bacteroidaceae > Phocaeicola. Next base: position 1,783 of record CAMVLL010000163.1, read on the forward strand.
GATTATTACATCATAGATTTCAATGGTGATGGTAAAATTAACAGCGATGACAATGCACCAATTTATTACTCAAATGTTCCTCAAAATACATACAATGCAACATTGGGTGTTAACTACAAAGGTTGGGCTGCATTTGTTCAGTTCTATGGTGTAACCAATGTAACTCGTGACGTAGCTCTTGGTTCATTCGGTAACAACAAGATGGACAATGTTTACGATAATGGTACATGGTGGGCTGCTGATCATGATAACGCTGATATTACAACACCTCGTTATAATTCTCAAACAGCAAACAGATATGCTACTCAATATCTTTACGATGGTTCATATATTCGTTTGAAGAGTGCTGAAATTTCTTATACATTCAATACTTTGAAAGTTGGAAATTACAAATTCAATAACGTAAAAATTTATTTGAACGGTAATAACCTTTGGGTATATACAAAAATGCCTGATGACCGTGAATCAAACCTTTCAGGTGTAGGTTATCAAGGACAATATCCTACTGTAAAGAGATTTACCTTAGGTTTGAAATTCTCATTGTAAAAAAACGTAAAAAAGATTATGAACAAATTAAAAAATATATTTTTCGGTTTGTCTTCAGCGATACTTCTTGGAGCTGCTTCGAGTTGTACCGATTATTTGGACAAAGAGCCGGACTCTGATGTTTCGACAGAAGCTGCTTTTCAAAATTTTAAAAATTTTCAAGGCTTTGTCGAAGAAATATATAACAATATCCCTCACAAAGAAGTTAACTATTGGGAAACTGCTTTCAACTGGGGTGAAGATGAATATGTAAACTCAAAAGCTCAGCATCTTTTAACACGTCCTATGGATGGAGGTAACTTCCGTGCATGGTTCGGTGAAGGTGGTGCATGGGG
>CAMVLL010000164.1 GCA_947168315.1 uncultured Bacteroidota bacterium
CTCCATTGGATGACAACTCCACGATTGTCTCTTGCCTGCATTGACAAATCCATTGATGGCCCAACTCGAAGTCCACATCAAGTTCGCCCGTGCCTCGTAGTTGTCAGGCTCTTTCATAGCAATAGGCGCATATTTTATGACAGTCTTCATCATACCTTCCATAAAACAGTCGAGCATATACAAATCTTGATTCATATTGAAATAGACTTCGATGATATGCGACATGATATCTGCTGAACCACAGGCTGTTTGATATGGACTAACTGTAAACGTGTTGGTCGGATCAAGGAAAGATACCTTAGGAAGTACGTTCGGATCGAGGCGCCCAATCTTATCTTGTGTCTCGGGATTACTGACTACACCTGCAGTATCCATTTCAGATCCTGTTGCCGACAAGGTTAGGATACTGAATATGGGTAGAGCTTTCTCAATGGGAGCTCTTTTTGATAGGTCGAAGAAGTCCCAAGGATCAAAATCTACGCATGCTCCGGCTGCCATAAACTTGGTCGCATCGATGGTGGAACCGCCACCGACAGCTAACAGTACGTCAATGTGATGCTCTTTGCACATCTTAGCTCCTTCCCGTACAGAATCGATACGTGGGTTTGGTTCGATGCCCGACAACTCATACAGTTCAAGACCTGCATCTTTGATTTCTTTGACTACACGGTCGTAAAGTCCGGTGCGTTTGATAGAACCGCCACCGTATGTCATCAAGACACGTGTCCCATATCTCTTTAATTCTTCACCCAGATGTTTCAACTGGTCACGGCCAAAATATACCTTTACAGGAATGTTGTAAACAAAATCGTTAATCATATTCTTTTCTTAATAATGTTGTTATAATCGTTATAATGCAAAGATAATGATTTGAAGATAGTTTTATAGTTAAACAAACTTAATCCACACTATCGTTTTTGTTTTGTCTTTATAGGTGGATTGTTTATTCTGGTGAAATGATTATTTTTGTTGATGAATCGTTCATTTTTCTCTTAACCTAAAAGTATGAATAAAGTACGAATAACCGCTATCCGTCAAACCGTGTATCCGGATTTGATGGCGATGTACGAGAATCCCATAGAGCATACCTGTGATGTCTTTAAGGGACAGACGTGGATCTCGATTGATGGACAGTGTCCTGAGGGAATGTGCCCATCTGCTTGGGAGTCGATGCGACCTTTTGTCGAATCATTGGCTCGTGGTGAAGGTAACTTTTACGATGGATGGATGAAAAATCCGATGAGTGCGATGATAAGTTGTAACGACGGTTTTCGACCTTTCAGCTTCTATTTAGAAGTTATTGATTAAATAAAACGAAATAATCTAATACTTAAGATATTATGAGACGTTTATACCTCCTTTTCTTTGCTGTGATAGGATTGTGGGCTTGTTCATCAGTCGATAAATATGAATACATTCAGGTTGAGGCTCCTTTCGAAATGCCTCAGATTGGTCTCTTCCAATTCCCTAATCGTTCGTTTTCTATCGTTGATTATGGTGCTTTACCTCGTGGAGAGGCCCTTGATGAACAATGTATTAAAGCCAATATCAAAGCATTTGACGCAGCCATGCAAGCTTGTAACCAAGCAGGTGGTGGAAAGGTTGTCGTTCCGTCGGGTGAATGGCCATGTGGCCCCATTCATTTTAAGAGTAATTGCAACTTATTTTTGAGTGAGGGTGCCGTCCTTTGTTTCTCGGATAACCCTGATTTATATCTCCCTGCCGTACAAGTGAGTTGGGAAGGTCTGGAGTGCATGAACTATTCGCCGTTGGTTTATGCTTTCCAATGTGAGAACATTGCTATCAGTGGACCTGGGAAATTGGCTCCTGTTATGGATACGTGGCGCATTTGGTTTGATCGTCCGAAAGGACATCTGGATGCTTTAGGCCAATTATATGAATGGGCCTCATTCGATTATCCTGTTGAGCAGCGCCAGATGGCGGTAGGTGCGAGCCATCTTCGCCCTCATCTTATTCATTTCAATCAGTGTAAGCATGTGCTGCTCGAGGATTTCCAAATCAAAGAAGCACCGTTTTGGACGATTCATCTCTTTCGTTGCGAAGAAGGTGTGGTTCGTCGGTTGAATGTTTTCGCACATGGTCATAATAATGATGGGGTAGACTTGGAGATGACGAAGAATTTTTTGGTCGAAGATTGTAAATTTGATCAAGGTGATGACGCAGTTGTCATCAAATCTGGCAGAAACCGAGATGCTTGGCGAATACATCAACCAACCGAAAATATCGTTATTCGTAATTGTCATGTACAGAACGGACACGGTCTGTTAGTATGTGGAAGTGAATTATCGGGTGGAATACGCAATGTTTATATGCACGATTGTACAATGGATGGAGAAGTCTACAATCTTTTTTATTTTAAGACGAATATCCGACGAGGAGGTGTAGTCGAAAATGTTCAGATGAAGCGTGTTAAGGCCAATAAGATGAGGCGTGTCTTTGCCATTGATACCGATGTGTTGTATCAGTGGGCATCACTCCCGACTTATAAGGATAGTTTGACGACTTTTCGGAATATAGTGATGGACAGTGTAATCTGTCATAAGGCAAAAGGGATTTATGAGATCAATGGTGTGGAGAATCTTCCGCCACAAGATATAACACTTGCGAACATTCA
>CAMVLL010000165.1 GCA_947168315.1 uncultured Bacteroidota bacterium
CATGAGTTGTCAGCTATCTATGACATCACCCACGGACTCGGATTAGCCATCCTCACTCCTCGTTGGATGGAGTATTGTCTGGATGAGACCACGGTTTCTAAGTACGTACAGTTTGGTGTGAATGTGTTTGTTATTGATCCTTCATTAGCACCCATGGAGATCGCCCATAAGGCTATCGATTGTCTGAGTAATTTCCTGTTCAACGAACTCGGACTGAAGCGTACCTTGCCCGAAGTAGGTATCGATGAGACACACTTCGCTACGATGGCGATGAAATCTGTTGGTGGAGATACACTCCCCGGTTTTAAACCGCTCAAGCAAGAGGATGTGGAGAATATCTTTAAGATGTGCATGAAGTAATACATCGCAATATCATTAGGAATCCGTAATTTGTCATGGCAAGTTACGGATTTTTTATGCCAAAAAGATTTGTACGTTCAAACTATTCTACTTACCTTTGCATTACATAAACACACTTTTAATAATTAAGACAATGAAGAAAACTAATTTTTTGAAAGCAGCATTCGTGATGGTATTGCCAGCTATGATGCTAACCTCTTGCGCAACGATTCTTACCGGTGGCAGTCCTACAATAGCCATCGATGGAGACGTTAAAGAACCCGTAACGATTATCACGGAGAAACAAACGTATGCTAATGTACAACTCCCGTGTAGTGTTCAGGTAAACAGACATCATTTGGAGGGTCAGCGTATCAAGATCCAATCAGAGAATTTTGATTTCAAAGATATCGTGTTGGAAAAGACCATCAATGGTGTGACCTTCGCGAATATCATATTTGGTGGTTTGATCGGTTGGGGCGTTGACATGATTACCAATTGCGTAAGCAACCCACAATCAAAGAATTATTTCGTGGAAGGAAAGAAAAAGGAAAATAAGGAGAATTGATCAAACATAATAAATCCCGGATGGCATGAACCATTCGGGATTATTATTTTGTATGAATTGAAGTTTAAAAACTTATTCTCCACGTAACTGCTTGTCCATAGACAGGGCTGCCCGGCGACCATCACCCATGGCGAGGATTACGGTAGCACCTCCACGAACGATGTCACCACCGGCAAATACCGTAGGACGAGAACTACGCATCTGATCATTTACGGCGATGGTGTTCTTACGGCCTAACTCCAGTCCTTGAATAGATTTGGGAACCAATGGGTTTGGACTAACACCTACAGCCACGATTACTTGATCGACATCCAATGTGACGGTTTGTCCCTCTACAGGAACAGGTGAACGTCGGCCAGAAGCATCTGGCTCACCTAATGTCATCACCTGTAAGACAGCTTGCTTAACGGCACCCTTCTCATCGGCAATATACTCGATGGGGTTATGGAGTGTGAGGAAGTTGATACCTTCTTCCTTTGCGTGCTTCACCTCTTCCAATCGTGCCGGCATCTCGGCTTCACTACGACGGTATACCAGGGTAACATTGGCACCTAATCGCTTAGCCGTACGACAAGAGTCCATAGCGGTATTACCACCACCAACTACCAACACATTTGTTGCGGGATTGATAGGAGTATCCGTTGTTGGATTAGCAGCATCCATCAGGTTCACACGAGTAAGATACTCATTAGATGACATGATGTTGATGGCATTCTCACCAGGAATATTCATGAAGTTAGGCAGACCGGCACCCGATCCTACGAAAATGCCCTTAAAGCCTTGCTTCTCCAATTCTTCTACCGTGATGGTCTTACCCACAATCACATCAGTCTGGAAATGAACACCCATCTTGGCAAGGTTCTCTATTTCCACATCCACGATGGCGTTGGGCAGACGGAACTCAGGAATACCATATTTCAATACACCACCTATCTCGTGCAATGCCTCAAATACATACACGTCATAGCCTTTCTTGACCATGTCACCAGCGAAGGACAATCCTGAAGGACCAGATCCCACGACGGCAATCTTCATACCGTTGGCGGGAGCGATATCTGGTAATGAGATATTACCACTCTCGCGCTCGAAGTCGGCGGCAAAACGCTCGAGATAACCGATAGCAACAGCCTGACCACCACTCTTCAGATGGATACACTTACTCTCACATTGTTTCTCCTGAGGACAAACACGTCCGCATACAGCGGGTAGGGCAGAGGTGTTCTTCAATACCTTGGCAGCGGCCAAGAACTGTCCACGCTCGATATTCTTGATAAATGAAGGAATATCAATATTTACCGGACAACCCTCTACACAAGTAGGTTTCGGACAATCGAGACAACGCTTGGCTTCTGTGAGAGCCATTTCCTTGGTGAGTCCGGTATTTACCTCTTCCGTACGTGTCGTGGCACGATAGACAGGGTCCAACTCCGGCATGATCACACGTGGAATAGCCATACGCTCCTTCGGCTTCATGGATTTGCGAAGGGTCATACGCCACTCAGCCTTATTGTCGGTAAGCACTTCGATGGTATCGTTGGTGGGATCATCATCCATCACAATATCATTCGTCATATCTACCTTCTCAATTTTCTCTCCATGATCGAGATGCTCCTCGAAATGCTCTAATTCATCCAACTCCTCACGCTTGAAAGTTCCCATGCGCTTGAACATCTCATCCCAGTCAACCAACGCACCATCAAACTCCG
>CAMVLL010000166.1 GCA_947168315.1 uncultured Bacteroidota bacterium
GGAAGGCATGGTGCGAACTGGACAATGTGGAAGTGATTTCTAATCCGCTATCGTTTGTCTCAACGTCCTTAAGTAGTCTTGCCGATAAACGGGTGATAGCAGTAGGTAGATATTGCTACGAGAAAGGTTATGACCATTTGTTGCAAACCTGGGCAATCGTTCAGGGTAAGTGCCCAGATTGGCGTTTAGACGTGTTTGGTGATGGTGACCGAAGTGGCTACGAAGTGCTTATGGATCAATGGAAAATTGATCGTAGCCGATGTAAACTGAATCAGCGTACTCAGAACATCCAGCAAGAGTTTGAACAGAGTGCGATATCTGTATGTAGTTCGCGTTTTGAGGGATTCGGACTTGTCATTGTCGAGGCAATGGCATGTGGTGTTCCTGTAGTCTCGTTCGATTGTCCTTGGGGACCACGAACTATCATTAGCGACGGAGAAGATGGTATTTTGGTGGAGAATGGCAATGTAAACCGGTTGGCTGAAGCCTTATTGAAACTGATGGCTGATGACCAATTGAGAACAGCGATGGGTTCAAAAGCTTTCGTGAATGTACAGCGTTTTAGTATAGAGGCTATTGCAGATAGGTGGAAGAAACTCTTTGAAGATACGATTACCGGTAAATAATGTTTTTTTCTCGAATATTTTGTCCGTTTAAATAAAAAATAGTAAATTTGCGCAATAAAAATCATATAATATGAAGTGGTACGAAAAATATCTTAGCATTTATGAGAAACCTTTTAGTGAGGTTCCCCAATCCGTTATTGATGAAACCCGCGAGCGTTTGGCGAAGTTGCAGAGTAGCGAACCTATGGTGTCAATAGTTATTGTAGCTTATAATGAAGAACGACGTTTGCCTGCCTGTCTTTGGTCGTTAAGTGAGCAACAGTGTAAGTATCCCATTGAATTTATCGGTGTAGATAATGAGTCTCAAGATCGTACGGTAGAGGTCTATCAGAAGTTTGGTGTGACCTATTATACGGAGCATCAGCATACTTGTGGCTATGCTCGTCAGTGTGGATTGAATCAGGCCAAAGGCAAATATGCCATGTGTATTGATTGCGACACCATGTATCCGCCAAAGTATATTGAAATCATGGTGGAGAATCTGATGAAGCCTGGTGTTTCTGCTGTTGCAGGTATGTGGAGCTACTATCCAGATGAGAACCATTCAGCATTGAAGATGAAGATGTATGAATTCTTCCGCGATATCTATCTTCGTATTCAGAATATCAATCGTCCAGAGTTGACGGTGCGTGGCCTCGCCTTTGGTTATTATACTGAGAATGCTATGAAGGAAGGATATCGTGTGGAACTGCTACGTGGAGAAGATGGTTCTATGGCTTTGGACATGAAAAAGTATGGAAAGATAAAGTTCGTGTATGATAAACGTTGCCGCGTTATCACAGGATATGGGGGGCTAAAGGAAAAGTCTATTTTGGCTGCAATGTGGCACCGCTTGAAATTCTATGGTGTCACTCGCCTGTTTTTTAAAACAGACCATTACGAAGACGCTCCAGACAATTTCCTAAAATCTAAATAACGTTGACCCATATTAGTTAGATGCCTAATGTGAAGGTATTGGAAGTTATCCGGCAAGGACAAATTGGTGGGGGAGAGTCTCACCTTTTGGACTTGGTGACGTTCTTGGATAAGGAGCGTTTTGAACCTGTGTGCTTGTCGTTCACGTCCGGTGAGATGATCAATCGGTTGGAAGCAATGGGTATTCGTTGCCATGTCATTAATACGTTGAAACCGTTTGATCTGAAGATACAACGACAGATTAAGGAGTTGATGCGGCGTGAACAGATACAGGTAGTACATGCTCATGGCAGCCGTGCAGCTTCTAATATGCTGTGGCCGGCCCGAAATCTTCGTGTACCTATTATATATACGGTTCATGGCTGGAGCTTTCACGATGATCAGAATTGGTTGGTTCGTACGTTGCGGCAATGGAGTGAAAAATTGATTTGTTCTTTGGCAAATCAAGTGATTTGTGTGTCTCAAAGCAATGCTGATACTGGTCGTGAACGTTTTGGGCTGAAAGATGCTGTAGTCATCGAGAACGGTATTAATCTTGTGAGGTTTAACCCCAGTGGACAGTTCAAAGACCTGCGTTCGCAGTTCGGATTCTCCCAGGATGATTTCGTGGCTGGCTTCATTGCCCGTTGCACCAAGCAAAAGGCACCGCTCGACTTCTTGGAGGCTGTACGTCTTGCTCATGAACAGAATTCTAAGGTTAAGGGACTATTCGTGGGTGAGGGTGATATGGATGCTGAAGTTGACGACATGATTGCGAAGTACAAGATGGATAGCTACATCTATCGATCGAGGTTCCGCACCGATGTACCGGATTTGCTGCATTGCATCAACGTTTATTGTCTTCCCAGTCTTTGGGAAGGCTTGTCAATCGCTTTATTAGAAGCAATGGCTATGGGTATAGCCATTGTTGCTACACCCACTGATGGCACCAAGGAGGTTATTACCCACGAGGATAATGGTCTCCTGATTCCGTATAGTCAGCCACAGGCGTTGGCAGATGCGAGACTGAGATTCTTTGATGATTCTTCTCTATACGCACAGTGTGGCCGT
>CAMVLL010000167.1 GCA_947168315.1 uncultured Bacteroidota bacterium
CTTCCAATTTCCACAAGCCCTCTTTCCGTTCAAAGTAATAGCGACGTATTTTCTTTTCTTTTAAGAAGATCCATTCCAATTGAGCGCTTGTGGCCGACGTATCTTCCTCAATCTCCAACTCAGAATTTGATTCGTAGATATTGGTATAGGTATCCATTCGTGTGAAGTGTGGATCGAACTGCCAGTTCGCTTTGTCTATGAGAATCTTCTTGTTGAGGGTATAATTCGGCAATGGGACGATGATGCGTGAGGCTTGGATTTTTTTATTACGGGTAAAGCTGTAGATAAAGTCGATAAAACTCTCGTCAATCCGTCGAGTTTCCTTTTCTTCCTCTTCAACGAGGAGGTCGGACGGAACGACAGCGACCGTTGTTGAATCAATCTGATCTTCAACAACGTCGTTTATCTCGTTCTCTTGAGTCTTGACCTTACAGGCGCTCATCATGACACCGAGTAGTATGCTCAAATACAGTACTCTCATCCGTTTTATTTCTCAATATCGTGCAAAAATACGTTTTTTCTATTTGTCTGCAAAGAAATAAATTGATTTGCTTTTTATATATAAAATTGATTTTTCACCTCATCAGTGACCATTTCCAACAGTCGAATCATCAAATCACGATTATCCTGAAGTAAATTCCATATTCCATCTTGCGAGAGGACGCCACGTTTCAAGTCTTGTGGCAATAGTCCAGCCTTGTCATCGTCATGGTCTTGGTTCCAGTCATCATTTCCAAAGTATTGGCTTACGGTCATAATGGACTCTCTTACTGGCAAATAGTCTTGCAATGCCTTCTCTAATTGTTTAATAGCTTGTTGAGCACGGTCCAAGTGTTGCTCCATCATTTGAATTCTTTCTGTCTGTTTCATTTTTTTTATTTTTGCATTTGAGGCAAAGATATAGAAAAATCTATAGTTTGAAAGCAAAAAGCATTAATCTTTAAAAAGCTTGCAGAAAAATCAGCATTATTTTATAACTTTGCAGTCACTTAATAAATAATAAGGTATGTTGATAGATAAAATAGAACAATTATTGCAGGAGATTAAGGACGTTCATGCATCGAATGCAGAGGAACTGGAAGCTCTCCGAATCAAATATTTGAGTAAGAAAGGTGAGATCAATGCGTTGATGGCTGATTTCCGTAATGTGGCTGCTGATCAAAAGCGTGAGATTGGTATTCGTATCAACGAGCTCAAGCAGCTTGCTCAGGATAAGATTAACAGCCTCAAGCAATCTTTTGAGGTAAAAGACGCAGGTCCTAGCGATTTGGACTTGACGAGGACGGCTTATCCGTTGGAGTTCGGTACACGTCACCCGTTGAGCATCGTAAAAAACCAGATTCTTGATATCTTCAATCATTTGGGCTTTACCATCGCTTCCGGTCCTGAGGTAGAAGACGATTGGCATGTGTTCTCGTCTATGAACTTTGCAGAGGATCATCCCGCTCGTGATATGCAGGATACATTCTTCGTTGAGGCTAACCCGAACGATGTGGCAAAGAACGTGATTCTTCGTACCCACACTTCTTCCATTCAGGCTCGTTATATGGAGAAGCATCAGCCGCCTATTCGCGTGGTTTGTCCGGGACGTGTATATCGTAACGAGGCTATCAGCTATCGTGCTCACGCTTTCTTCCATCAGATTGAGGGATTATACGTTGATGAGAATGTTTCTTTCACCGACTTGAAGCAGGTGATGCTGATGTTTGCTAAGGAAATGTTTGGTCCTGAGACAAAGATCCGTCTGCGTCCGTCATATTTCCCGTTCACCGAGCCAAGTGCCGAGATGGATATCAGCTGTAATATTTGCGGCGGTAAAGGTTGTCCGTTCTGCAAGGGTACCGGTTGGGTAGAAATCCTCGGTTGTGGTATGGTCGACCCGAATGTATTTGAACTGAATGGTATCGATAGTAAGAAATATACCGGTTATGCCTTTGGTTTGGGTGTTGAGCGTATCGCTAACCTCAAGTACAGAGTGAACGACTTGCGTCTGTTCTCCGAGAACGATACCCGTTTCTTGAAGGAATTCCAATCAGCTTATTAAGATTTCGTAATATATACGATCAGATTTTGATAAGTCCTTATGCTTCGGTATAAGGACTTTTTTTATGTTTTTTCTCAGTTTTTGAAAGACGGTTTAAAAAACTCGATTTTTGGTGTTCAAAAACTTGATGTTCACGCTCAAAAACTCAATGTTTCCGTTCAGAAACACGATATTTGAATTTAGAATTTCGATATTTGAATGCTATTATTCGATGATGAATAAAAATAATCTGGTTGGACAAATAGTCCCATGTCATGTTCTAGTCAAAATAAATTAATCGGTTAGTTGTTTGTTAAATTAAGGATATTTTTTATTTTTGTATTGGAATTAACTTTAACCCCTAATCATATGAAACGTAGAGAATTTATAAAAGGTACCGCCATGTTGGCGGCGGCTACGGGTATCAGTAGCGTGTCAAATGCTGCAAATGCCTTGAAACCGGAGGCAAAAACAACCTCTTCTGTTAAGAACAAAGAGGATTATCTCATCACGTCTGCTCCAATGTTGCAGAACTATGCCGCCACATC